>NZ_JBEYER010000023.1:0-77268 GCF_040634005.1 Micromonospora sp. NPDC007271 | reverse complement strand
CCTGCTCGGCGGCACGATCACCGTCTCGTCGGCGCCCGGCCAGGGCTCGACGTTCCCGAGCGCCGCTCGTCGTGGGGGCCGGGCGGCGGGCCGGGCCAGGGCGCTCGGCCACCAGGTACGGCGGCCCAGGTGCAGGGCCAGCGCCGGGACGAGCAGGCTGCGGACCAGGAACGTGTCGAGCAGCACCCCGACGCTGATGATGACCGCTGTCTGCACCGACGGCACGAGCGGCAGCACGTTCAGCGCGCCGAACGTCGCCGCGAGGACCACGCCCGCGCTGGTGATCACCCCGCCGGTCACGGCCAGCGCGTGCAGCACACCCTGCCGGTGCCCGAGCCGGGCCGCCTCCTCCCGCGCCCGGGTGCTCAGGAAGATTGTGTAGTCCACGCCCAGGGCGACCAGGAACAGGAACGTCTGCAGCGGGATCCCGACGAAGAGGTGCGGGTAGCCGATCGCGTCGAGGATCAGCCCGGCCGCGCCCAGCGCGGCGGCGTACGACAGGACGACGCTGGCCAGCAACAGCAGCGGCGCGACCAGCGCGCGTAGCAGCAGCACCAGGATGACGAAGACGACCGCCAGCACCAGCGGCGCCACCGTCCAGTTGTCCCGGCCGACCGTGCGCTCCTCGTCGACCAGGTACGCGGTGTCCCCGCCGACGAGGGCCTGCGCGCCCGGCACGGCGTGCACGGCGGTACGGAGCCGCTCGACCGTGTCCAGCGCCGCGTCGCTGTCCGGCGTGTCGGCCAGGACCGCGGCGATGCGTACCCAGCGGCCGTCCGGCGACCGTTCCGGCTCGCCCACCTCGGCCACCCCCGGCACGGTACGGGCGGCGGCCACCACCTGCTCGGCCGGGCCGGCGGCGGCGAGGATCTCGGCGGGTGAGGCGGAACCCCTCGGGTAGTGTGCCTCGATCATCCGCTGGCCGGTGACCGAGCCGACCTCCTTCGTGAACGACTCGTCGTGCGGCATGCCGATGCTCAGGTTCACCATGCCGAAGCTCAGCGCGACCAGTGCGGTCGCCGTGCCCAGCCACACCGCGCGGGGCCGCCGGCCGACGAACCCGGCGATCCGCCGCCACACCCCGTGCTCGGCCGCCACGTCCAGCCCGACCGCGTCCGGTGAGTAGCGCGGCACGAACGGCCAGAACAGCCACCGCCCGAAGATGACCAGTACGGCCGGCAGCAGCGTGGTCATGGCCAGCAGCGCCGCGACGATCCCGACCGCGCCGACCGGCCCGAGCCCCCGGGTGGACGGCAGCTGCGCGGCGAGCAGGCACAGCAGGCCGAGCGCCACGGTCGCCGCCGACGCGCCGATCGCGCCGATGGACCGGCGCAGCGCGACCGCCATCGCCGCGTGCCGGTCGGCGTGCCGGCGCAGCTCCTCCCGGTAGCGGGCGATGAGCAGCAGCGCGTAGTCCACGCCGACGCCGAAGACCAGCACGGTCAGGATGCTCTGGCTCTGGAAGTCCACGGCCAGCCCGGCATGCTTGGCCAGCAAATACACCACCGCGCTGGCAAGCTGGTTGGCCAACGCCACCGTGACCAGCGGGATCAACCACAAAACCGGACTGCGGTACGTGATGAGCAGCAGCAACGCCACCGTGCCGGCGGTCGCCAGCAGCAGCGCGCTGTCCATCCCGGCGAACGCGTCGAAGACGTCGTCCTCCCCGCCCGCCGGCCCGGTCAACGCGGTCTTCAGATTTGCCGGCGTGCCGGTGGTCAGCCGCTCCTTGATGGCCGCCACCGCGTCGGCCCGCTGGTCGGCGGACCCGGCGACGGGGAAGGAGAGCAGCAGCGCCCGCCCGTCCTCGCTGGGCACCGGCGGGGACACCTGGCCGCCGTCGGCGTACCGGGAAAACGCCGCGCGGTCGGCGTCGACCTTCGCCCGGTCGGCGTCGGTGAGCCCGGCCTCGCGGACGTAGACGGCGACGGCCAGGGGCTTCTGCGAATCCGGGAACGCCTCCTGGGCCCGCTGCACCGCCCGGCTGGCCTCGGCGCTGGCCGGCAACGCGCCGAGGGCGTCGTTGTCCTGCACCTCGGTCAGCTTCAGCGCCAGCGGCCCGGCCGCCGCGACGAGGACGAGCCAGAAGACGAGCATCACGTACTTGCTGCGGCGGCCGGACGGCAGCCCGGCCAGCGTGGTTACCTTCTTCCTGGTCATGGCATCGATCCTTCGGCCGGCGCGGACCGGAGACAGGAGTGCCAGGCCCCGAAGGCAGGGGGTGCCAGCACCACTGATTCCGGTGGCAGCGGTGGCGGAGAATGGCGCCGTGGACAGCTCCCTACGCGCCGCCGCCTGGCAGCAGATCCGGCCCGGCGCGATCGCCGCCGGGCAGGGCCTGGCCGTGGCGCTGCTGAGCCTGGCCACCAACGTGGCGCTGTTCGTGCTGTCGGTGGTGTCGCTGGCGCTGATCCCCGTGTTCGGCATCGGGTTCGCGCTCTTCCCGGCGGTGACCGTGCTGGTGCGCTGGTCGCTGACGCTGCAACGCCGGCTCAGCCGATCGAGCCGGGCGCCGGTCGCGTCGCCGTACCGGCCGGTGCCGGCCGGCGCCCAGCTCGGCACCTGGAAACGGTTCCGGTGGGTGGTCAGCGATCCGGCCACCTGGCGGGACTTCGCCTGGCTGATCCCCGGCGCGATCACCGGCGCCGCCTGCCTGCTGGCCTTCGCCCTGCCCCTGTACGGGCTCGAGGGCGTGCTGTTCGTGCCGCTGGTGCTCCACCTGACCGTCGACTGGTACGGCTACGGCGTGTTCTGGCCGATGGACAACCTCGGGCAGGCGATGCTCGCCGCGCCGCAGGGCTGGCTGATCCTCGCCGGCGGGCTGGCCGTCGCACAGTGGCTGCTGTGGCTGCACTTCCGCTTCGCCGGCTTCTTCCTCGCCCCCACCCGGGCGCAGCAGCTGGCCCTGCGGGTCCAGCACCTCACCGACACCCGGGCCGACACCATCGACACCCAGGCCGCCGAGCTACGCAGAATCGAACGCGACCTGCACGACGGGGCGCAGGCCCGGCTGGTCGCCCTGCGGATGAGCATCGGCCTGGCCGAGAAACTCCTCGCCGACGACCCGGCGGCAGCCCAGCGGCTGCTCAGCGAGGCCCAGGAGGCCAGCGGCCACGCCCTCGCCGAGCTGCGGGATCTCGTACGCGGGATCTACCCGCCGGTGCTCGCCGAGCGGGGTCTGGACGGGGCGGTGCAGGCGCTCGCCCTGGCCGTACCGCTGCCCGTGGACGTCGAGGTGGAGCTGCCCGGCAGCCCGCCCGCGGCGGTCGAATCCGCGGCCTACTTCGCGGTCGCCGAGGCGCTGACCAACGTCACGAAGCACAGCGGCGCAGGCCGAGCCTGGATTGGGCTTTCCTTCGAAGGCGGCTTGCTGACGATGGTGGTCGGCGACGACGGCCGCGGCGGGGCCACCGTGGATGGGGGGACCGGGCTGGCGGGGGTACGCCGCCGGCTGGCGGCCTTCGATGGCACGATGACCGTGACGAGTCCGCCCGGCGGACCCACAGTCGTGACCATGGAGCTGCCGTGCGAGTTGTCATCGCGGAAGACCTCGCCCTCCTCCGGGACGGGCTGACCCGCATCCTCGACGCGTACGGCTACAAGGTCGTCGAGGCGGTCGCCGACGGGCCGGCTGTGCTGCCGGCGCTCACCCGGCACCGCCCCGACGTCGCCGTCCTCGACGTACGCCTGCCACCCACCTTCACCGACGAGGGCCTGCAGGCCGCGCTCGCCGCCCGAGTGGAGATGCCGGGCCTGCCGATCCTCGTGCTGTCCCAGCACGTGGAGCAGCTGTACGCGCGGGAGCTGCTCGCGGACCGGGGTGGGGGAGTCGGCTACCTGCTCAAGGACCGGGTGTCGAACGTCGGCCAGTTCATCGACGCGGTGCAGCGGGTGGCCGGCGGCGGGATGGTGATGGACCCGGAGGTGGTGTCCCAACTGCTGGCCCGCAACGCCGGCCCCGATCGGTTGGGGGAGCTGACCGCTCGGGAGCGGGAGGTGCTGGGGCTGATGGCGGAGGGGCGGTCGAACGCGGCGATCGCGGCGCGGCTGTTCGTCACGGAGAAGGCGGTCAGCAAGCACATCAACAACATCTTCAGCAAGCTGGGGATGCCGCCGTCGGAGGACGACAACCGGCGGGTGCTGGCGGTGCTCGCGTACCTGAACGGGTGAGAATCCGGAGGCCAGCCGTGGTAAGCGCCGGTTGCCGGCCGGGGATCGACCCGGCCGACAACCGGCGTGCTGCTACTGCTTCCGTCCCGCGCCCGGACCGCTACCCCGGTTCACGGTCAGATCAGGACCGCTCGAACCGGAGGGAGGTATCGACCGGGAGGCTGAGCCGGGCGTCGGCCAGGTCCAGCACGATCGTCGACCCGTCGGCTACCGGTTGCAGGCTCGGCTGATCACCCACCGTGTTACCGGCCGCGACCAGCACGATCCGGCTGCCGGCCTGGATGACCGTGTCCTGCGGGAAGAAGTCGACGCTCACCTTCTGCGGCAGGCCGGCGACGGTCAACCGTCCGGCCGCCGGATCCGTTACGTGGTTGAGGCTCTGCGCCGCCCAGTTGATCGGGCGTTCGGTGCCGTCAGCCCGCCGTTCGATCAGGGACAGCACGAGGCTGGCCCGGTTGCCGGTGGCGGTGACGGTGCCCTGGTAGCTGGGCATGCCGGACAGCGTGATGTCGCGGTCCAACGGTGCCGAGGCGAACACGACCTTGCCGTTGCCGTGGCCACTGCTGGTCTCCTCGGCCTCCGTGGCGAGCCGACCCTGGTAATCGTAGTAGTGCACAGGGCCGGTGCCTGGTTTGGTGCGGAGGACGCCATCAATGGATGGGTAAAGATTCATCGCGTTCGTGGCGCCGAGCAGCCAGCTCTTCTCGTGTCGCCATCGTCCGGCGTCGTCCTGCATCTGGATGGCCGGCGCGGCGAGGATGCCGGTGTCGCGTTCCTTCAGGAACTGGTCGAACCAGGCAACCATCACCTGCTCCCACCAGTCGGCACGCGCAGGCCAGGCGTGCGCCCACTGGCCCAGCCATGCCTTGAACGGCACCCCGGTCCGCTGCACGTCGGCCAGCCAACCGGCCATGTTGTGCGGCTTCACGTTCCAGTCCCGCAGGCCGTGGATGTAGAAGACACTTGCCCGCTGCCGGTTCGGCGTGGCGCGCAACTCGGCGTCGAAGTCACGCAGTTGCCAGTACCCGTCCTTGTTCCCGTCCACAGTCGAGGAGACCCCGCCCTCCTGTACCCACACCTGTTCGGCGCAGACCTCGCCGGCGACGGCGCCCGGTACGCTCACCGGATCGCGCAGCTGGCTGCTGCCGGTGTACAGGCCGACCGGGCTCAGCCCGACCAGGGTCCAGTAATAGGTGTTGAACCCGAAACCCTGAATGTTGATCGGGACCCCGTTGACGAAGTTGTACTTGTACAGGTCGGAGATCCCACTGATCGGCACGATCGTCTTCAACGACGGGGGCGCCTCCACCCACACGTCCTGCGGTGCCGTGCCGTCGTAGCTGACGCCCATCAGCCCGACCCGCCCGTTCGACCATGGCTGGTGGCCGTAGTGCTCGATCGCCGCCGCGGTGTCCTTGGCCTCGGTCGGGCCACCGATGGTGAAGCAGCCCTCGGAGTTGCCGGTGCCGCGTAGCGACACGATGCCGTAGGCGTAGCCGCGGGGCACCAGGACATCCCCTGCCCGGCCGAGCAGATGGCCGAGGCCACCCTCCAACACGGGCGAGCCGCCACCGTAGTACGGCGTCACGTCAAGCACCACCGGGACCGGTTCGGCGACCGGCGGGCGAACAATCCAGCTGTCCAGCTGCACCCCATCGGGTGCGGTGATCCGGTGGTGCTCGACGATCGAGCCGGTCACCGTCACCCCGGGGATCGGCTGTGACACATCGTGCAGGTACGCGGCGGTCGCCGGGCCGTCCGACATGGTCGCCGCCGGCGCGGCCAGCGGGAGTTCACCGGCGGCCGGCGCTGGGGCAGCCGGGATCAGCAGGGCCGCCGCCACCCCGACCGGCAGCCACCAGCGGACCTTCCCGCTGCGGATGATCGACATCATCGCCGCCCCGCTAGCCACGGGCCGCGGCGACGGCCGCCTGCGCGTCCACGATTCCCCACCCGTACGCCGGGGTGTAGACGCCACGGGCCAGGCTGCCCGGCGTCCTGGCCGTCGACATCAGCACCGAGTACACGTTGTCGAGGCTCCGACCCTGGGCGAACAGCAGCGCGGCCACCCCGGCGACGTGCGGCGTGGCCATCGACGTGCCGGCGTACGCGTCGTAGTCGCCCTGGCCGCAGGCGGTCGACCCGGTGCCCTGCGGCACCGCCGACCAGATGTCGTCGTCGCAGGAGACCAGGCCCGCACCGCCGGGGGCCGCGACCGCCTTGAGATCCGCCTTCAGGCCAAGGTTCGAATACCAGGCCTTGAGCTCGTTACGGTCGGTGGCAACCACGCAGAGCGCCCCCGGCTCCCAGGACGGGGTGTCACACAGCGGGGCCGCCTCGTTGCCGGCGGCGGCGATCACCGCGACACCCTTGGCGTTCGCGTACGCGATGGCCTCGGTGGCGTCGGAGACCAGTCCGGTGAGCGTCAACGCCTGCGCACCGGGCACCGCCCCGAGGCTGAGGTTGATCACCTTCGCGCCGTGGTCCGCCGCGTACCGGATGCCCAGGGCGATGTCCTCGAAGCTGCCGCTGCCAGCCTCCAGGACCTTGATCGGCATGATCTTCGCCCCGGGCGCGACACCAGCAATGCCCACGCCGTTGCCCGTGGCAGCGGCCGCGATGCCGGCCACGTGCGTGCCGTGCTCGTCCGAGGAGTCGGCTACGCCGTTGGGCCCACGCCAGTCGCCGTTCCCGCAGGACGTGGTGCCGCAGTCGACGAACGTGGCACCCTTGACCAGCTTGGACTTCAGATCCGGGTGGCTCAGGTCCACCCCGGTGTCGACCACCGCGATGACGGTCCCCTTGCCGGTACTGGTGGCCCAAGCCGCCTCGGCCCGCACCTGCTGCAGGCCCCACTGCTTGCCGGACAGCGGATCGTTGACTGCGGCGCGGGCGGGTGCCGCACCAACGCTCGCCGCGACCACGGCCGCCGCGGCCAGCGCGGTAAGTGACCGAACGACTGGCATGAGCCCTCCAAAAGGATGAGAGAGAGACAGTTGCCTGGACATCGCTACCGGCCGCGGATATGCAACAGCATTGATCGACTTGGCGGGAGCTGAGTTGGGCGAGGACGTCGGGAGCTTGGGCAGCGTGCGGAGGTCTCGGCGGGGCGACGGGACCACGAGCGGTCGTCGCCGAGGACCTCGCCCTCCTCCGGGACGGGCCGACCCGCATCCTCGCTGTGGTACGCCTGCCGCCCACCTTCACGGACGAGGGCCTGCAGGCGGCGCTCGCCGCCCGGGTGGAGATGCCGGGGCTGCCGATCCTCGTGCTGTCCCAGCTCGGGAACTCCTCGCTGACCGGGGTGGGGGAGTCGGCTACCTGCTCAAGGACCGGGTGTCGAACGTCGGCCAGTTCATCGACGCGGTGCAGCGGGTGGCTGGCGGTGGGATGGTGATGGACCCGGAGGTGGTGTCGCAGCTGCTGGCGCGGAGCGCCGGCCCTGATCGGGTGGGGGAGTTGACGGCGCGAGAGCGGGAGGTGCTGGGGTTGATGGCGGAGGGGCGGTCGAACGCGGCGATCGCGGGGCGGTTGTTCGTCACCGAGAAGGCGGTCAGCAAGCACATCAACAACATCTTCAGCAAGCTCGGGATGCCGCCGTCGGAGGACGACAACCGGCGAGTGCTGGCGGTGTTGGCGTACCTGAACGGTTGAATCCGAACGCGCTCCTCATCGGCAAGACGAGTGGGCGCCCTGCAAACGCCGGCTCGAGCTCATCAGCCGGGCCAGAAAGGAGCCGCACGAACACTCAGTCATAGCGACGGACCGGGCGGCCCCACATCACAACTGTTGCCTCCGCGCCCTCGTCCGCACCTGTCGCGCAACATCTGCAGGCTCACCTGAGTGGACGGCTTCCGGCAAGGCATAGGGCTTGCTGACGCGGAGGCTGGCCCGGACAAGCCTTGATATAAAGGGCTTTGCGTCGACTGATGGCGGCATCAGCGGAGGCAGCCTTCTTCACCGGGCGTGCAAGCCCTACGCGCAACCGTGGAACCCCCCCCACCTGAGCACATGCGTCTATGGGCGGCAAGTAGTTGCCCGGTCCGATATCAACTTTGAAGGCAATTGACACGGCAGGTAGGCCAGTCGGGATCGGCTGAAAAGAGGAAGGTCTGGGGCCCCGCTGGCAGGACTCCTGGAGGTAGGGTCCGAGCACGCCTTGTGGGGAGGTGGGGTGATGCTTGCTGGGGTGGACATGCCGCCCTCGATGCAAGCCGAGCGAGTCGCGCTCGTCGTGCTCGCCGACGTCCGCTCTGGCAACCATGCCGTCCGGCTGGCCTTGGCAATGCGCCCAGCCGTCAAGCGGGCCGTCGCGCCCGCTACCGCCACCGGGCACTCCGCCCCATGGCCCATCCTCGACGAGGCGTACCACTCTTCAGGCCGGCTGGCAGGAGAGAAAGACGCCTCCACGGCTAGCAAGGACGGAACGACGGTCCGAGCCCAGGCCACGCCAAGGCCGGCCCGGTCTTGGCGCCTCAGTCTTGAAAGATCTTGGTCGACCGAGACGTGAGGCAGGCGCCACCTGGCAGGATTTACGGAGGCGGTGAGAAAGATCCGCGACGTTGTAGCGCATCTCGAGGTGAGGGATGCTTCCAAGCCCTGGGAAAAACCGCCGCCGTGGCTAACATTCTTCTTCCGGCTAGGGCAGCTGATGGCGGCATGCCACGAGGAAGGGCTTAGAGCTTGCGCAGTGGTGGTTCCGCCCGTGCGCTCCTTCGCGGCGGTTTCCGCGGCCACTGGTGCAGTCGTCGGCGTGGCTATGACTGCCGAGGCCGTGCCGGACGTTGAAAGTCACTTCCGCGCCCTGTCAAGCCTTCCCCATGGCACATCACTAGTGGTGAAGATGGGGGAAAGAATCTATGCCGCGAAGTTTACCGGCGTGATTGAGCGCTCCGGCGCCTCTTTCCTTCGGATTGAGTACAACGGGATGAAGCAGCTGCTCCCCAAGGCCCAGTGCCGTCGCGCGCAGGTCGGTTCGGGAGGGAAGCGATCGCTACCTAAGCGTGCACAGTCTCCTCAAAACCCAGACGCATTACTGATCCAACGCGCACTTGGCCCCCACGCCTCACAGTTCCTGTCAGTGCCTACTGTAGATGCAGTTCTCGTCGGCCAGCTATCACTCCTCGAGCAGGAGATCACCAGCGTCGAAGTGCGGCCCGTAGGCACAGAGACTGCCACCGCTACCCTTGTCGACCTTCTCCGGCCAAGCAGACTCCTGCCTGATGGGGGCATACCACGCAGCTTGGTGCTGTCCGACCGCATTTCGGAATTTGAGTTGCCGGTGGCCGACACGCCTCACGTCGTCGTGTTTGACGGGGGCCGAGCCTTCTCGCGATACCGCTCCGAGTTTCGCCTTTCTAGCTGGATAGCCATCCTTGATCGATGTTCGCCGACGTTCCAGGAGGGTATTGACGTGGCAAACCAGGAATTTGCCACCCGCCGTGGGCCGGTTCAGCTCTTCGACAAACTTGACATCCCTTCCGGTACCGAGCTTCAAGTCTTCGAGCGTGTCCGGTGAGATATTTCGACCTCCAACGAGCTAACTCCTACTACTCTGTGGCAGAAACCGCCGAGCTGTCGTGGCGTACCGTTGCACATCCTAAGGTCGAGGCGTTTTCGAGGGCTGTTCTACGGCTTTCTCGCTTAGCCAGACAGCAGGACGACGACACGGGCTGGAGAACCTTCCTTTATCCCGCACGCCGTGCGCGCAACATTCTGACAACTGTTCCATTGCCATTTTCTCACCCCGATCTTGGGGTGCTACCACTGTTGAGTCAGCTCAAGCACTCTCTGCCCAGCCTGCGTATCTACGCCGGTGACGATGCGGCTGCACTCGGGGAAGCGATCGTCGACAGCGGCGAGGAGTTAATCCAACTTGAGGAAGCGCCGCTAGCAGAGAAAGTTCTCGAGCTCGCCTCAAACGAGGATTCAACTGACTGTGGGCTGCTTCTCCCCATTGCCGAGTACGAAGGAGCCGTCTCCAACCATCTCCTGGACAGGGTGCAGGCGCCATCTATCAGAGTGCTGACAAGGCACAGTGTTATCGACGCCTACCCGCTCGCCCGGCTATTGATCGTAGGGCCGCTTTACTGGTATGGGGACAGCCAATTTGTCCTAGCATCACCCAGGGCTCGGAAGCTTGTGGTTATCAATTGGGCATGGTACCGCGAGCAATCGCCATCCAAAACGGCGTTGGAAGGATCTCGGGGAGGTGCTGGATATGAAATACATCCTATTTTTCCAGCCGCGAGGACGGGATTCCAGACAAGCATTGATGACTATCGCCAGACGGTCGACTGGCAATCGATATCGCGCGACCTCGTGGGCTCGGGGGACTCCGAGGTAGATGAGTCTGTTCACGCTCGCGCCGCCGTGCTAGCTGGAAGGCAAGCCGTTCTCCTGCCTGAGGACGGGGACAGGTCGGTGTGGCTGCTCGAGCCACATGCACCCCTCGAGCATCGCGTGGCACGTGTAGATGTTGCCGATCTCGCACCAGGCCACGTCATTATTCTACGTACTTCCGGCGGTGGTTCTCTTATCGCTCCGATTGCGGACGAGATTTTGGGCGATGACGCAACGCAACTCAGGAGCCTACAACGTCTATGGAAGCAATCTTTGCAGCGATGGGTGTGGCGGCAGGGGACGATTGCGGCGGCAGCGGCCGTCTTGCGTCGCACCGGTTGCGCTCGGGCGAGCCAGCAGAATCTGCAGAACTGGCTGAGTGAGCGGTCCCTCCGGACTGAAGACCCAGGCGACTGGAAGGTACTAATGGAGGTTTCGGGCCTGGAACCGCAGGCTGAAATGGTTTGGCGGGCAATGGGACGACTTCACAGGGCGCACCTCGAGGCTGGGATGTCGATTGGCCGGCGCCTGCGGGAGATGGCAAACACAGAGCCACTGGATGCGCTCATTTCGTCAGGAAGCCAAGTATTTCGAATCGGTCGCGGCGCTTCACTTACGGCGTTTAGGATCGAAGGCTTTTCACCGACTTCTGTCCGATGCTCGCCGAGCCAGCTTCTCGTGCCTATACAAGTGAGGGACGAGTGGCTCACCTGATACCGCCGGACTACCCCCAAGGAACGCCCCCTGGGGAGGCCCTCGTCTTCGACCTACTCAAGGGTCGTTCCGTCAAGCCCGATTGGACAGTGCTGCACTCGCTTCACTTGCCCGAGCATGTCCGTCAGGTGGAGGGCGAGGCGGACTTCTTCGTCCTGATGCCGGGCCTCGGGGCCCTCTGTATCGAGGTTAAGAGTCACCTCCGGGCAAGCTACGTCAATGGTGCTTGGTACCTAGGAAGGCGAGGTGGCCCCGACTACCGAGGCCCGTTTCGACAGGCCGAGATGGCGGCACGCAGTATCAAGAAGAAGGTTAAGGACGCCCTCCCTGCTGCCGCGAGGATGCTCTTCTGGCCTGCTGTCATATTCACTCATTGTGTCCCCGCGGCTACCTCAGACGTGGGCGAGTGGCATCCGTGGCAGATGTTGACGAGCGCGGACTTGGCCCGCGAGCCGCTCGATCACCTTCTTGAAAGGGTTATGCTTCGGGCACGTGATCATGTGGCCAACGTCCCGACGGCCCGCTGGTTTGCCCCGGCGTCCCGGCGCCCCTCGAAGGCGGAGTGCGATCAGATCAGGCGAGTCCTTCGACCCGACGTTCATTTTTTGCCCGACATCTCCGCGCTTCGCGCCCGCCGTGTCGAGGAAATCAGGCATTTCACGGACGAACAGCTGGCCGTTATCGAAGGCCTGGACGGTGTGAACGAGCGGGCCCTCATAGAGGGTCCGGCTGGCACTGGCAAAACGGTACTTGCATTGGAGGAAGCAAGGAAGGCTAGCGCCGCCGGTGCGAGCACGGCTTTGCTCTGCTTCAATCAGCAGCTAGCGGCACACCTTAGGAGCGAGGCGACAGCCCTGGGCCTCCGCGGAATTGAGATCGCCACCTTACATGCATTGATGCTCCGAATCGTGAAGCAGGCCGGATTACGTGCCGCGACTCCTACGGATGACGAGGCCTACTGGTCTCGGACTTTGCCAGAAGCAGCACTCTCGGTCCTCATCGACCACGCACCAAGGTTCGATTTCTTGATTGTAGATGAGGCGCAAGACCTCGCTGAGCCAGCTTATCTCGATGTGCTGGATGCCCTACTCGACGGTGAGCTGAGCCAAGGGCGCTGGACCATGTTCGGAGACTTTGAGCATCAGGCAATCTTCGCGACCAGTCCCGCCGAGGCCATCGATAGGCTGCTCGCTCGATCGAAGGGCGTAGCGCGCTATCGTCTTCGGCGCAATTGTCGGAACACACCGCGAGTTGCGGAGTATATCGTGCGGCTCGGGGGCCTCACCCCGGCATACAGCCGGATTTTGCGCCCCGACTGCGGCCCGGCCGGCACACCGCACACAAGCTTCTATTCATCGCAGCAGGAGCAAGCTGAACTTCTTTGCGGGATGATCAAGGAACTCACCGCCGAGGAAGAGTTCGCTGCCAGTGATATTGTCGTCCTTTCTCCACTCGTTGATTCTTGCGCCCGCCGCGTTGCTGGTAAACCCGGACGGCCGCCCCTTACGCCTTTATCTGAAAGAAGAGAGGACTCCTCGTCCTTCTCGACCGTCTCATCATTCAAGGGGTTAGAGGCTCCGGTCGTCATTCTGACCGATATAGACGAGGTTTCCACTCCTCGAGCGCAACGCCTATTCTATGTAGGACTATCGAGAGCGACCGACCGTTTGCGCGTCCTCGCCAAGGACGGTCTTCAGCCTGACGTCGTCCGGCTCGTTACAGGAGGGGAACCCCCATGAGTGAATTCATTAATGCCAGGGAAACCGTCCTCGACGTCCTGCGCCGTGAGCTGGTTGGCCCGGATCCCCAGGGTGAACCATTTGATTTTCACACCTCGGACTCTATTGACGAAGAAGGCGCCTGGAAGCCGCGACGTCAGGCGGGGACAGGTGAGGAGATACTGACACGCGATAGCCCAGACCGTCGCTACGGTATCGGGGTCCTATACAGCGAGGGTGCGCGCGCGAGCGGACGGGACGAGCTTCCTGCGGGTGATGGGCCGCCAGATCTGTTGCAGGGTGAGCCGAATGTAGACGTTACCACCGACCACTTCCAGGACCACGCCGCGAAGGCTCGCGAGAGCCTGACGGGTGAGGCCGCAAACCATGACCTCGACCTATCAGGCGCCAACGACTTCAAGCCGAGCACGATGGCGATTACATTTCTCATCGACTTACGCACTGATCCGATAATGCGGCTCACGTTGTCGGCCGGCCGCTATCAGCAGCGCGAGGTGAGGACAGGGAAGCAGAACCGATCATGGTGGTTCCGATCCGAGTGTAGCTTGAGGGCAGAGTGGCCGGCCAGCGCCCTCCTATCTCGTTCGGGTATGCACCGACCCAACGCCACGAGCGAGAATTTGACAGGGCTAGACATAGAAGCCTTTGCTGTATCGCGACCGGTAGGCGACGGGACTTCGCTAGTAACTGTGGGCGTAAAGAATGGGACCTCTGGGAGTAGCCCAAATAAGTTTCTCTACCAGGTGGCGTTTAATGTCTCGCTCGGGGGCGAGCCGATCATTCTGCCATATCCACATCCACCGAACATCGTGCGCGACTTCGAAGAAGAGTCGATTGACCTCCTGTACCGATCTCTTCCGACCTTTGCTGTAGGTCATGGCTGCGCCGCCGGGTGGACGGTGGACAGAAAGGCGGGCCGGTGCTCGGAAGTACGCGGAGAGCCACTCCCGGTGGTGGAGACGCCCAGCATCACGCCCGACATTAGGCGCCCCGATGGCTCGGACCTCAGAGTGCCCATGGCCCCCCTCGCCGGGTTGATCGATGGCGATGATGGATTCGGTTCTTTGGCCGAAATTGTCGATCTATACGAGCATTGGATCCAGGAGCGCGAAGCCGACAGCCGGATGCTTGGTGAGTCGCACCAGGAAACTGCCAGCCGCCACGTTAGTGCATGTAGGCAAGCCGCTGCTCGAATGCGCGAAGGGCTGGACCTCATCAAGAACGATGACCTCGTGCGACGGGCATTTGTTCTCGCGAACAAGGCCGTGCTGCTGCAACAGGTGCACTCGGTGGGACCCACTCGCGGGCTTGTCTACGATGAGAAACTGAAGGCGGTGCGCCTGAGCGAGCCGCGCCGTCTCGCTGACCCCCTCTCGCCTCCGCCGGGTAGGGGTGCATGGCGGCCCTTCCAAATAGCCTTTATTCTTGCCACGCTTCCCTCATGCGCTAATTCTCGACACCCGGACCGGGAGCTAGTCGAGCTTATCTTCTTCCCAACCGGCGGCGGGAAGACGGAAGCATACCTGGGCCTTTCGGCATTCACTGCGTTCCTTCGGCGTCTCCGCAATCCTGCCGATACGGGCGTCGAGGTCCTCATGCGTTATACGCTTAGGCTACTTACTGCACAGCAGTTTCAGAGGGCGTCCGCTCTTGTGTGCGCGATGGAAAGAATCCGTGCCGAGACGCCGGAGCTCGGTCTGCATGCCTTTACGATCGGCATATGGGTTGGCGGCGAAACATCCCCCAACACTCAAAAGGGGGCTCTTACAGACTTGCGTCGCCTTCGATCCGGGCAGGGCCCTAACCGGTTTTTGGTGATTCGTTGCCCCTGGTGCAGTGCCCAGATCGGGCCAATAGGCGATCACGGAAGCAGCCGAAGGGGCAAGGGGCCTCGTATCCTAGGATATGAAGAAGCCGGCGGAAGTGTAAGGGTGAGCTGCACTGACCAGGCATGCGAGTTCGCGTCGGGTCTGCCGCTGTTTGTTATCGACGATGACATCTACGAATCACGGCCCACCATCGTCATTGGTACAGTCGACAAGTTTGCGCAGCTCGCCTGGAGGCCTGCGGCTAGATCTCTGTTTGGCATTGGAGTGGACGGCGAGCAAGAGGTATCGCCGCCTGGGCTTATAATCCAGGACGAGCTGCACCTGATTTCAGGGCCACTCGGTTCGATGGTCGGTCTGTACGAGGCCGTCATCGAGGAACTGTGCGTAGATTCTCGGCCGAGCGAGCCGACAAGGCCAAAGATCGTCAGCTCCACAGCAACTATCCGGCGGTACGCCGAACAGGTGAAGGCGCTCTTTGCTCGCGAACGTGTCGAATTGTTCCCGCCGCACGGGATCGATGCGGGCGACTCTTTTTTTGCTCGCTATGCGACGTACCCAGAAGGCCACGAGCGCGCCGGTGAGGTCCGAGAGGGCCGGATGTACGTGGGCATCCACGGTGCGGGCCTTGGTTCACTCCAGACTGTCCAGGTCCGGACGTTCGCCGCTCTCCTGCAGGCAGGAATGGACCTTCCTGAGGAGAAGCGTGATCCGTACTGGACTCTGATGGTCTTCTTCAATAGCCTCCGGGAGCTTGGAACGTCGCTGTCACTGCTCCAGTCCGACATTCCCGACTATCTCAAGGTGATTCGCAACCGACGGGGTGCGTCATGGGAGGACGTTCGCTGGCTGAGCCGAGAGCTGGAGCTTACGGGTCGACTGCAGAACGACGAGGTACCGTCTGTCATGGAAGCTCTGGAGATTCGGCATGGCGGCGGACGAGAGGCTGTAGATGTATGCCTTGCATCCAACATTATCGAGGTTGGAATCGATATTGATCGCCTCTCGCTGATGACGGTTGTAGGCCAGCCGAAGTCGACCTCTCAATACATACAGGTGACGGGGCGGGTAGGGCGCCGATGGGAGGAGCGGCCCGGACTCGTGGCGACTATCTACAGCCCGAGTAAGCCCCGCGACCGCAGCCATTATGAGAAGTTCCGCACATATCACGAGCGGCTATACGCACAAGTAGAACCGACGAGCGTTACGCCATTTGCGCCGCCCGTCCTTGCCCGAGCCCTGCATGCTGTGCTCGTTGCATGGGTCCGTCAACGATCCACGCCCGCCGCGTGCCCGTATCCCATGCCAGCCGAAGCGCTTGGCGAGGTTGCTGACATCCTCCGGCGCCGTGTGCTGACCGTCGATCCGGATGAGGCCGAGACTCTCGAACGTTTTCTCGAGCAACGTATCGCCGAGTGGCAACGGTGGTCGCCTGCCGATTGGCAGCGTGTCGGATCCACGTCGGAGCCAGGACTTCTCTACCCGGCCGGGGATTACGCCTATCCCGAGGATCGTCGACGATCTTGGCCGACGCCGATGTCTCTCAGAAATGTCGACGCCGAGTGTCGTGGTGTTATTACCGGAATCTATGCCTTGGAGGACCTCAAATGATGCGGCCTGGCCTGCCGCTGCGCCGAGCGCAGCTGATTGCCCCTTTCGGCGTTGGTGCAATGGTCACCGGTCCTGACGGGATCTCCGTGATGACAGCAGGGCTTGACGCCTGGTTCCGAAGAGAAGATGGCGGCGACGACACAGCCAGTCTCGATATCACAGAATTTAAGGTTGATGAGTGGCGGCTGGAGCGATACTTGGGGGTCGCCGAATTCCGCTTGCCCCCTGATTATCGAGATCATCGTGGCCCGGCCGTCGGGGCTGCTTCCAATACCAGTTTGACAGTGCCTGCGGTTCGGTTTCCGCAAATGCATTTCTGCCGGAACTTCAAATGCCTGCGACTTTCCCAACTACCTCTCCATGCTCGAGGCCGGAAACGCTGCAGCTATTGCGCTAAGGGTTCACTTGCCCAGGTTCCTTTCGTGGCAGTATGCCCTACAGGGCACGCGCAGGACTTCCCATTCAAAGAATGGGTGCACAGGTCGGTCAGTCCCTCCTGCAGAGGGGTTCTTAGGCTACGCTCAACCGGGGGTGCCAGCCTGGCCGCGATGGTGGTTGACTGCGATTGCGGAGCCTCCCGGAACATGGGAGGAATTACCGACGGAGGGGCAGACCAGTCCTACCTCTCGTCCAACCTAGCAAACGGCGAACAGTACAGGTGCCTGGGCAGAACGCCGTGGCATGGCACGGAGGAGGAGTTTGGGTGCGGGAACCCGCTGAAGGGTTCGCTGCGCTCGGCGAGCAACGTCTATTATGCCGTAACGAGGAGCTCTATCTACCTTCCCCAATCCGACGACTCGGCTGTCGAGGCGCTGCTACAACTCTTCGACTCCCACATGGGCCTCTCGACTGTCCTGCGGGTTCTTCGCGATGCAGGCCAAGTTCCGGATCTGGCTACCGTTCGCAATACCGCTAGAGCCGATCTGGACCTGTTCAGTGACGACGCCCTGGACGCCGCAATCGGGGTCTATTTCACTGGTAGCGGTGGTGTGCCCAAGGAGGACGACTCGGGGCCGGGAGAAGGCGAGACGGAGTTTCGCCGGGCCGAGTTCTCTGTGCTTGGATCACCCCAGATGCATGACGAGCTCGAGAGCCGGGCGATTTCTGTCAAAGAGTACGGGGACTGGATGGCCGAACACTTCGAACGAATCGTATTGGTCGACCGGCTGCGCGAGACCCGGGCTCTGGTTGGCTTCGAACGTATCGTTCCGGAGACGCCCGCAAGGATCGAAGAGCGGAAAGCGCTGCTCCGGAGGCGCGGCGGAGGCGGCGAGGAAGACTGGCTTCCTGCGGCACTTGTTTACGGAGAGGGACTCTTCTTCGTACTGCGAGAGGACAGGATTGCCGGGTGGGAGATGCGCGAAAGTGTAATGCGTAGGGCCGAATTGCTTCAGGGGCAGTTCTTGAAAGCCGCGAAGCGCCGTAGCTTGCGAGAGCGTGACCTCGGTGCTCGCCTACCAATGCTCCACACCTTCGCGCACTTGCTCATCAATCAGCTTACTTTTGAATGTGGCTATAGCTCTGCGTCTCTTCGAGAGCGGCTTTATGTAAGCCCGTCTCCAAATCCAATGGCTGGCGTCCTGATTTACACCGCGGCCGGTGACGCCGAAGGCACTATGGGAGGCCTGGTGCGAGTCGGTCGACCGGAGTACCTGACCGGCATCGTTGCGCAGGCGCTGCGGGGCGCAACTTGGTGTTCGACAGACCCGGTCTGCATGGAGGTAGGAAGCACAAGCGGTCAGGGCCCCGACTCATGTAACCTTGCTGCTTGCCACAGCTGCGCTCTTGTTCCAGAGACGGCATGTGAGCAGTTCAACCGCTTTCTCGATCGAGGGCTGGTTGTCGGCTCCATTGATCAGCCGGACGTGGGTTTTTTCGCAGACTTCGGCTAGACCGGGCGAGACCTCCCGGCGAGTCGTCTCACTTGGCTCGTCGGCGAGCCGCGCGAGGGCTGGTAGACCCTTTTGCCATGACTGACCAGGTGCGGAAGCAAGCAATACCGGCGGATCTTGCCCCGCGAGCGAAGGTCGCCATTCCCGGCGCACCACGCCTGCACGAACAAGACTACCGGGACGAGCCAGCACTCCTCGATCTTCGCCATGTAATCCTCGCTGCAATCCTGCCGGCAGCGGTCGGCGGGGTTGGCCGGCCATCACACGGTTGCCCGATATGGGTAGTTGCGGGAGGAGGGCATGACCGCGCCTGGAAGACCACCACCGGTTCCACGTATCGTGAGCGCGTGACAGAGGTTCAGCTCGCTGCGGAAACCCCCATCGTAGTGGGTCCGTCGCCCGTACCGTCCTCAGCGGGGAGGCGCCGCGCGATGCAGCTGCAGCGGTCGCGCGATACCGTGCCCGAGATCGCGCTCAGAAAGTCCCTCCACAGACTCGGGCTACGGTTCCGCCTTCATCAGAGGCCGCTAGAGGGCCTGCGTCGGACTGTAGATATCGTCTTTCGACCAGCCAAGGTGGCAGTGGAGGTCCGGGGATGCTTCTGGCATGTATGCCCAGAACATGGAGCTCGCCCAAAGTCGAACGCAGCGTGGTGGGACGCCAAGTTGTCGCGGAATGAACAGCGGGATCGCGAAACAGCCCGCAGCCTAGAGGCGGCTGGCTGGAGACTCGTCGTCGTTTGGGAGCACGAGGACACAGCAGCGGCCGCGGAGCGCGTCGCGGAGATCGTACGTCTCCGCCGGGACGGAACGAAGCGGAACTAGGTTCCACGAGGCTAGCTGAATAGCGCGCCTTGGCCCGGGCTGGACGCCGGCCGGCCGGGAACGCCCCGCCGGTGCGCGCCGTGCCGGGCCCAGTCAGGGGCGAGGTCGACGGCGACGGCGATCTGCTCCTCGGCCCCGCTGTCCACCGCCGACGGGTAGTGGTCGATGGCGACAAGGTCCACCTGCGCCGTCGATGTCGCATCCACGAGCGCCATACGGCTGTTTAGGAACTGCAGAAACCGCTGCACGATCTGTGTTGCGTCGGCGGGCTCGTACAGCTCACGCACCGCTCGGTGTGCGTGATCCGTCCCCGCAGAGTGCAGCGATGCTGCTTGATAGATGCGGCCCGCCCTCGTGCCTTCCGTCGTTAGGGCGTGCACCTCGAATTCCACCCGCGGCGCACCAAGGTGCCCTTCAAGAAGGAACTGCATGACGTTCGCTTCGTAGAGCGGCTGGTAGAGCCGGTCGGAGCGTAGACTGCTTTTAAGCGCCATGGCCAGGATGATCTCGCCAGGTTCTAGCTGTCCCTCGACGCGGAGATGAGCTCTGCTCACGATCTGTTGTGATGAACGCGAGAGGTTCCCAAGGGGCGTCCGCCACACTTCGTTCTTGGCAATGTCCTCCGGGAGGACGACAATGGCGATGTCGGGTGTCGAGGTGGGCATAGACAGGTCTCGTTCCGCCAGCTGCTGGCGAATCGCGCCGATCTTGGTTCGCGCATCGGGAACAAGAAGGCGGACCCAGTCGTAGCGCCGTGGGAGGTTCAATACTGCGACCTGCCGCCTGGCATTGGGCTCAATGGCCGGTCGTCCATATCGAGGCGAGGTCGGCCAAGGGCCGCCACACATGAAACTATTCCAGTGCGCAGCAGTCTCCCATAGAATAGTTGAAGTGAGCTGCTCGTAGATGTCTCCGGTGACCTTTGCTATTGCGTTTGATGTGACGTTGAAATCCTCGCCGTAAAGCAGGTTCCCTTCATCCAAGGCGTTCTCTATAGCGCGCTTCGCTACTTGAAGAAACGGCATACTGTTCAGTCCGGGGGGACCCCACCCCGGAACGCTCGCATCGAACGTGTAGGCCAGCATGTTCTGCTGGGCGAGTCGGAACTGGGTGTCCCTACCCCGAACGGGCGTGTTACGCCTGTCCTCGATCAGACGCATGGATGGGGCTAGCGCCCGAGTGGCCACCTGGCTGAAGCGGAAGGGCACTACGCCATCTCCTCTGCGGTGCGAACTAGGTCCGCGATGCGTACATCCAGCGCTGCGGCCAGACGCTCTTGTGTTGCCAAGGTCGGGTTCCGCTTGCCGCGCTCCAGCCCGCTGACGTACGTGCGGTCGAGCCCGGACAGGGCAGCCAGCTGCTCCTGTGAGATCCCCTTCTCGGTGCGTGCACGTCTTACGGCCAGCCCGAAGGACGCCAGCAGCTCGGGCATGGGTCGGGCTTCGCGCACCCGAAGAACCTAATTGGACGTCGACCATCCGACCACGGACGATAAGTCACATCGCAGACCGGCTGACGACAAGGTCTGATGACTATGAGTCACAATCGCCGGTGGTCCGTGATCCCGTCGGCGGTCTCAGGTAGGTTGTAGCGCGCGAGATCAACGAGGAGCGTGTTGGCGTTGCCTGGATATGCAGCAGTATCTCTGTTTTCTGGCTGTGGCGGGTTCTGCGAGGGGGTCCGCCTCGCAGGATTCGAGGTCAGAGCCGCTGTAGAGATGGACCGCTTTGCCGCTCAGACCTACCGGGCCAACTTCCCGGAAGTTGCGCTGTTCCAAGGAGACGTGCACCACTTCCTTAACCCGGGTGCCGAGGAGTGGACTCGCGAAGCTTCGCGTTTCGAGGGTGTCGAAGAAGGCAAGATCGACCTGCTGTTCGGAGGTCCGCCTTGTCAAGGCTACAGCCAAATTGGCACGCGAATCCTCGACGACCCCCGCAATGAACTCTACCTGCAATTCATCCGTGTTCTCACGGCGCTGCGCCCCCGCCTCTTCATCATGGAGAACGTTCCCAATATGCTACTTCTGGCAAAGGGGAGATTTAAGAGAGAGGTCTTGGAGGCATTCGCCGCTGCCGGGTACAGCAATTGCGATGTCCAGGTGCTCGTGGCGTCGGACTACGGTGTGCCACAGGTCCGAAGGCGGGCAATCTTTGTCGGGATTCGAGATGGCGAGAAGCTCGACGAGCCTGTCCAGGACCTCATTCGGGATGCACTTGACGAAGAGAAGCAGCCCGTCCAGACCGTATGGGATGCGCTGCGTGATTTGCCAGAGCGGACGGCCATACACTACGAGCCTGTGTCCTACCCGAGGAGTTCGGTCCATAACGACATACTCGATGAGATGCGCCTGGACCGAGATGGACGCTGGTATCCTGCGGCAGGCAAGGCGCTCCTGCTTCCCCCCGGTGGACGTAGGCTGCATAACCACCACACGAAGGAGATCCAAGAGCGGCGGAAGAAACTCATCGCCATGCTTGCGCCTGGCGCCAAGGGCGACAGCCTTCCCAAGGAAGTCTGGAACGGGCTGCGCCCGGAGAAATGGAGGCGGCTGCCTCTTGATAAACCCGCCTACACCATTCTCGCCCAGATGCATCGCGACCTCTCGGAGTGGGTGCATCCTCGTTTCGAGCGATGGATCACAGTTCGGGAAGCTGCTCGCCTTCAGTCATTCCATGACGGCTTTGTCTTCCACTCAAGCGAATGGCAGATGCTGAAGCAGATTGGCAATGCGGTTCCGCCGCTCCTAGGGCGAGCTGTCGCTTCGGCGGCGCGGCAGGTCCTTGAGTCGCTAGACGGCCCAGCGAGGCCGATCCCTCTCCAGCGGCCTCGGCAGGGCGACCTGTTGCAGGAGCTTCATGCCTCTTTATCGGTCTCGGCTAGTTGCTGAGGAATCCAGCTCTGGCGGTGCGGCGAACGGTAAGGCAATGGGCCGTCCGGAGATGCTCCTTGGCCTGCCAAGGCATACCCGCCGGATCGCTCAGGCCGTCCTAGCCGGTGCGACCGGTCTCGGCGAAGGGTGTCCAGGGAGCATCAGGTTCATTTTCTCTCACCGATTTCAGGCGGGCGAAGAATTCTTCCCTGACGCCGGCCGAGCTTCGAAGAAGCGGAACTGCAGCGGCGATCATCTTCAGCTCCCGAGCCTCACGAAGCAAAGTCCAGTCCGGATCTTCGGTGACGTCGTACCCGTATGCGGCGGCCAAGGTCTCATGAATTCCGCGTCGGCCAAAGCGCACATCGCCAACCGCCACCGCGACTAGGTCGACCTGCCATGGACCCATACACGTGGCGTCGAAGTCGCAGAGCACCACGCGTCCGGCGTGGTCTCGGAGCAGGTTGGCAACGTGGGCGTCACCATGGACGAGTTGCGAGTTTGCCCGCTGTCGGACGGCGGTGAGCAGCGGGTCAAGCCGGTCGCACCAGTCGAGCAGAAACCTCCGATCCTCGCTGCCCAGCCCTTCGGCGTCGATGATCCGCAGCCGCGCATCGGCGACAGGGTCCCAGCTTGGCAATGGAAGCGGCGGAGGGCCGAGGGTGTGAAACTTGCGAAGAACGGCCCCGAGATCTGTGACCGTGGGCAATGGGGTAGCGGGTGGGATGTACTGCCAGACGGAAGCGAGCAAGTCATCAACCCGGACCGGCTGCGTGAGGTCCTCCGCGAGCCGGATCGTCGGTGCATTGATCTGCCCGAACCACCGCCCGAGGCCCACCACCTTGTGGACCCGCTCATGGAGGCGGTGAGACCTGGCGATGCGGATGACGATGCCAGCGGACGGCAGCGCGAACACCGCATTGTTCGTAAGCCGAAGCAGTCTTGCGTCGGCGGCGGGCAGGCCCAGCTCTTCGGACACCTGCTGCATTGCTGCGGTCATGACTTCTTCGGTGAAGCGACCCCTTTTGCTCATGCGGGTACAGGTTCGAAGGCAGCGAGGGTGCGGGCGAACTCGGCGACCTCCGGGACTGACCGATGCTTAACCAGATCACGCCGGAGATTCCGCACCCGGTCGACTGTCCGTCGGGACGTCAACTTTCTGGCGTGCTCAATGACACGACAGCCAAGGGCCACAGCCTGTTGTGGCTCCTCGGCGAGGAACATCGCGCTGCACAGGCCCACCTCGTTCAGCACCGTACTTCGTACGTTTTGCGGGCCGAACCCCGCGATCGCCTCCCGGACCCAGCGCACCGCCTCGGGCGCATAGGTGTTGTCCGCCCGCGCCAGGTCCCGGTAGACGCGGCCGTACTGGGCCAGTAGCTCGCCCCGGTCGTAGAAGCGCATCCACTCCGGTTCCCTGTCCACGACGATCCGGTCGAACGCGTCGGTCGACCTTCCGAGCGCGGTAAGGGCGTCCTGGCGCTGCCCGAGAGCGGCAAGTGATGCAGCCTCCGCGCCGTGCAGCATTGCCGAGACAGCCGGCGTGGCGGCCGAGCTGAGCTGGAGGCGCGCGAGCTGCAGGGTGGCGAGCGCGTCCCGGTTGTGGCGCTGGTGCTGCAACTGCCGGGCCTGGCAGTAGCGGACTCTCGCCGCCAGTAGCTTGTCATCGGCCGCCAAAGCAGCGCGCTCGGCGGCGACGAAATGCCGCTGCGCATGGTCGTGCAATCCCGCGTCGAGAGCCGCCCAGCCGGCCAGTTGGCGGGCCGCCGCGACCGAGGCGACGAGCGGGGGCGCCAGAGCCTCAGGGTGCGACCAATCGAGCAGGCTGTACACCGACTGGGCGAACCGGTCGACCTCTCGGTAGAGCAGCCCGCCACCACACTCGTAGTCCACCGACCGATACAGCTCAAGAACGGCGTTGAGCCGCACGATGTCGGCCGAGCCGAGCCGACGGGGAGAGCGGACGGCCACGCTGCCCAGCAGGCCGGCACCGACGGCGACGGCTGCTATGCCGGCCAGCATGGCTCGCCGGCCTTCGTCAGTTGCCATTGGTTGATCCAGCTCAGGTGGAGTGCTTCCGGCGGGTTGTGGGGGCGGGGCGGGACGCGTTCCAGGAAGGGCGAACCAGAGCTGGTTCGCAGGGATCCCGAGCAGCGCTGCCCAGTGGGTGAGCCGGTCCAGGTGCAGCAGCGGCGGCCCGTTCTCCACTCGGCTGAGCTGCGCCTGCGTGATCCCCAGCCACCCCGCCACCACCGTCTGCGGCAGCGGGTTCCGCCCGTGGTACGGGTGGTACCGGTACGTCCGGATCACTCGCCCGAGGTGCCGCTCCGCCAGCGCCTGGCGTACCGGCTCGTGCTCCCAGAAGCTCGCCGGCACAGTAGGCGGGCTGCTCAGGCGGTCGCGCTCGGCAGCCTGGCAGGGTGCGCAGCGCCCGCTGTCGTTGTCGCGGGCCAGGCGTCCCCCGCAGCGGGGACAGTTCGCACGTGTCACCGGCAACCTCGCCATTTCGCGGTTGGCTGTGTCGATGGTGCTCAGTCGAGCCTATCTATTCAAACCGTTCTGCGGGCGCGCGGTATACGTGCCGCGCATATCGACCATTCTCGCAGCGTCATGCAGTCCGCAGCCGGTCCTGTGCAGCCTGCAGATAAGGCAACCGCACTGCTGACGGAAGGAGCAGGATGCTCACCATCGACCGGGTCAGCACCGGCCGGAGGCTGGTCGCCGACGAGCTGTTCGCCCAGCTGACCGCCCGCATCGCCCGCGACCATCCCGAGCTGGCCGCCGACCTGCCGGCCAGGATCATGGACCAGGCGCTCGCCTTCCTCGGCGCCTGCGCCACTGCCGCCGAGCCTCTCGGTCCGAGCGACCTGGTAGATATCGGCTGGCACACGTTCATCCTGCACACCCGCGAGTACGCCGGCTTCTGCCAGCGCATCGCCGGCCGGTTCATCCACCACCAGCCCGACCCGCCGCCCGACGAGACCGGCCCCACCCCACCGGAACCGCTCGGTGCGCCGATCTCCCGGGCGGTCGACGCCATCCGCGACGCCGGCTTCGCCATCGACCAGGAGCTGTGGGCCGGGGCGGCGGCGGACTGCCAGTCCAAGTGCCACCAGTGCCATGCCGGCTGCCACAACAGCCCGACCAGGTGACACCTCCGGCGGCGGTCCCGGGCATACGCTGACCGGGACCGCCGTCCGGAAGGACTCACCGATGCCGCCCCACCGCCACCACTGGCACGATCTTCCCGTTGCGGTGCGACGCGAGGCCGAGTGGCACACCGGCGGGATCATCCGGGCAGAGTCGCTGCCGGACGGAGCATCGTGCGAACTCGCCGTCACCCTCCACACGCCCACCGGGCGGGTCTTCTGCAAGGGCGGGCAGGCGGACGGCCGAACTGGCTGGCTCTACCGCAAGGAAGCCCGGATCAACCCGTGGCTGCCCGACGCCGCACCCCGCCTCCGCTGGACCGTCGAGCGCGGCGGCTGGCTCCTGCTCGGCTTCGAGCACGTGCCCGGCCACCACCCGCGCTTGGAACCCGGCTCCCCGGACCTCGACGCCGTCGCTGACCTGCTGGCCACGCTCGCTCGGGAGCTGACACCCTGCCCGCCGGTCGAGGTGCAGGCGTTCACCGAGCGCTGGCGCGGACTCATCGCCCCCGAGCTGGTCGACGGGGACAGCCTGCTGCATACCGACATGACGCCCAGGAACTTTTTGCTCGGCGACCGGCTCCGGCTCGTCGACTGGTCTGCCCCCTGCCGGGGCGCCGCCTGGATCGACACCGCGTTCATGCTGGTCCGGCTCATCCGTGCCGGCCACAGCCCGGCCGGCGCCGAGCGCTGGGCAGCCCGCATCCCCGCCTTCGCAGATGCCGACGCCGAGGCGGTCACCGCCTTCACGGGCGCATTGGTCCGCCTCTGGGAGCGGATGCAACGCACCGCCCCGGCACCGCACCGTGGACCACTCCTCGACGCTGCCCGCCACTGGCACGCCTACCGCCTGAGCCGGCAGCCCGCCGCCACCTGACCAGCGTCACCGTGCGTATACGGATCGTGCATGACCGTCACGATCATCCCGGCATACCGGCACCCCTGAACTGAATCGACAGTGGACGCATGGCCCGGGGCGGGTGCTGGGCTCCGGCGATGTCGTGTCCCCCGTCGCGGCTGCGCCGTCCCCGCCCGCCCCGGTGCCGCTCCACGCATCACACCGCCGGAGGCACCCACCGATGTCCGCCGTACTCGCCGACTTTCCCGTCCTCACCCCGGTCACCGACGAAGACCTGGCCCTCGCCGCGCGGGCGGTCCGCGTCCACGCGCCGGAGCCCTGGCCGCACGGTCTGCTCTGCCGCAGCGAACGCGTCCCGTACCCGTGCCGCCTGGCCCGCTGGGGTCACGCCACCCTCGAAGCCGCCGGCTTCACCATGCAGCAGGCCGAGACGATCAAGGACGGCACCCGATGACCGAGCCGGAGGTACGCGAGGCGGTCGCCCGCTGGCTGAGCCTGGTGGCGGCGGACGCGGAGCTGTCCCCGTACCTGATCGGGGTGGACTGGGATCGGCTGAAGGCGCACCTGGCGCGGTCGCTCACGACCGCCAGAGGGAGAGCCGAGCCCGAGATCCCGCGCCTGGGCTGGTCGGAGGCGCAGCACCGGCGCGCGGCCGACTACCTGACGGGGGTCCTGAGGCCACGCCGGGAACCGAGCGCCGCGAGCTTCTGGGAGGCGGTGGAGGACCGCTGCCCCAGCCTGCTGCCGGAGCGGGAGGCCCCGCTGCTCCACGCCGCCCTGCACCAACTCGCGCGCAGAGCCGACGACCGCCCAAACCGGTGGGCGCTGCTGACGGTGCTCGGCCGCGCGTACCGTCGCTATGGCCTGCATCCGGCGCACGTCGCCGTCATCGACGACGCGCTACAGACCAGCGTGCCCTGGCAGAAAATCGAGCGGGCCGCCGCGCGGATGGGCGACGGCCCGGCCTGGTGGCCGGCCGAGGTGATCGGCCACGACCGGGCCTGCGACGGCGTCGCCGTCCTGACGGTACGGCCGTGGCGGCGGCTGCCGTACCAGCCTGGCCAGGCGGTGCCGGTGTGCACGTCGCGCCGGCCCGGCCGGTGGCGCTGGCTCTGCCCGGCGAACGCGCCGCGCCCGGACGGCACCGTCGAGCTGCACGTCCGTGCGGTCCGCGGCGGCGCCGTCTCCACCAGCCTGGTTCATGAGGTACGCCCCGGCGAGCTGCTCCACCTCGGCCCGCCCGTCGACACCGGGCTGAGCCTGGGCGACGGGCGGGACCTGCTGCTGGTGGCCGGCGGCACCGGGCTGGCGCCGCTGCGCGCCCTGGTCGAGCAGGTCGCCGCCGACCCGGGCGGCCGGCGGGTGACCCTGGTCGTCGGCGCGCGCTCGGTCGAAGCGTTGTACGACGCGGTCACCCTCGACAAGCTGCGCCACGACTGGCTGACCACCGTGCCCGCCTTCTCCCACGACGAGCTGGCCGAGCCGGGGGAGCGGGGCGACGCGCTCACCGTCGCCCTCGACCACCTGCGCCTCGACCATGAGGTGTACGTGTGCGGGCCGCCGGCGATGCTGGCCGGGTCGCGGCTGCGGCTGCTCGCCGCCGGGGTGCCCGCCGAGCGGATCCACCTGCCGGAACGGATCCCGTGGCGATGACCGTCTACCGCAGTCGGCATTCCCTACACGGCCCGCTCACCCCGGACCGGATCGTCGCCGTGCCGCTCCCGCTGACCCGGCGCGGGCGGCGCGGCTACCGGGTCGACGACGTCGACGCCCTGCTGCACCGCCTGGCGTACGAGCTGAGAGAACGGTCTCGAGAGCGGGATGAGGCGCGCGCCGAGAATCGGCGCATCAAGAAAGCCCTGCGGAGGTGGCAGTCGGCCGAGGCGGCGCGGAGGCTTGGCTCCTGACGGCCGGCCCCGATTCGGCGTCGTGACAGTTGATGAGGCGGCAGTCCCAACGGCGGGTGCGAGATCAAGCCGTTGGCGGCGGGCACCTGTCGGGAAGCGTCACCTGCCCTGGCCGGTGCCTGAACGTGTTCATCGTGAACCACTCGTCCAGCGCTGGATCGTAGAGGTTTTGAATGCCGAACTGCAGCACCTGCCGCCAGCGGCTCGGATCCCTCTGGTCGACGTAGACATCACCGAGCGCGAGCGGGATCCGGGGAAAGGCTCCCGGCTGGGTAAAGCCCGCAACCACACCAACCCGCCAATGATCGACGTACCGATCGTCGTCCCCTTGCAGAATCTCGGGTCCTACGAAGCGTGCGGTCTTCAGCAGGTCGTTCAGTATCTGTCGGTTGAAGAACCCCACCTGGTGGCAGGGCTGCGGCGGAATCGGCGGGATGCCCGGCCACTTGTAGGTGAGCGTGTAGAGCGTGTTGTGGTAGATCAGGTTTGTGAACCAGATCGGATACTCCGGGCCCCCGGCGATCATCTGACTGTCGCCGTCCCTACCCTGCCAGGTGAAGGGAACATCGATGCCGAGGTCGCGAACGATGTACCGGCCCGTTCCCTGAAAGTCTGCCGGGAGCAGCGGGGGGCGTGGCTCTTCCGGTACAGCGGGTGTGGTGCCGCCAGCCAGGCCCGTGCCGGGATCCGATGGGACCATGGCTATGGCCGGCGCGGCCGCGGCGATGGCGATCAAGCCGCCGACAGCCGCCGAGACCAGCGTCCGAAGTGCTCGGCTCGGTGCCATGTCCCCTCCTGGGTGTAAGACGGCTCGATCACGCTGGCGCTCCGACAGCGCGGGCGCTTCGGTGATCGTAAAGTCGGCGATTCTGAGCGATGGCCGAATCGGAGAATTAGTCACCTTTCGGGTCGGACGGGACGATCGCCGTCGCATCTGGTGGCGCTCCCGCAGTTCCGCCCGCACGGGGCTCGGCTTTAGGTCACCCGGCGACCGCGCCCGCATCGTCGCGCGAGTCTTCGGGCTAAGCGACATCCCCTCGTGAACCGGACCTGTCGATCTTTGCCGAGCCGGGGGAGCGCTCAGTATGCGTGGTTCCCAGGTTGCCTGCACCAAAGGACAGCCGGACGATCTATTCGGGGCAAGGTCTCGTTGAACGATTGGGGGCAAAACGTTGACCCAAGCTGCGTGGGAGCTGGTGCTGGCTGCCGCACGTGATCTGACCAGGCGCGGCCATACGGAGTTCAGCCGGGCCCAACTGCTCGACGAGGTGATGCGCCGGGACCCGGCCCGACTTCCTCAATCGCTTGGACCAGTCATTCAAGGCATGACGGCCAACGCGACCGGTGGACCGCCAAGCCCGTGCGGCACACCGCTGGAGCGCGTCGCCCATGGCCACTATCGACTTGTCGGCCAGTCGCCAGCAAGCGCCCAGCCGCTCCCGCCGCAGGCGGCGCCCGATGTGCCGGCCGGCGGCGCCGTCGACCTCGTCCTGGTGGGCTGCACCAAGACCAAGGCGAGCACGCCCTGCCCAGCCCGGATGCTCTACCGGTCTGCGCTGTTCGAGAAGCGGCGCCGGTACGCCGACGCCCGCAGCCGTGCCTGGTACGTGGTGAGCGCCGAACACGGGCTGGTGCATCCGGACACCTTGCTGGAGCCGTACGACGTTGCTCTTGCTGACCAGAGCGAGGACTACCGGCGGGCGTGGGCGCAGTGGGTTGTGGCCAAGCTGCGGCGGATCGAGCGCACCCTTCGTGGCCGGGTCGTCGAAATTCATGCCGGCGAGGCGTACGCCCGTCCTCTGCTGCCGTTGCTCCGTGCCGAGAACGCGATCGTCTCGCAACCGACCGCCGGGCTCGGCTTGGGCGAGCAGCTGTCGTGGTACAACCGGCAACCGGAAGCGCCGGTTGAGTCGCCAGCCAGCTGACTATGCACTCACTCGGCCACCTCATCGCCAAGGTCGACGGCACCGACCGCTCCCGGTGCCGCAACGACCAGACGATCTCGTTCGGGACCACGGGGGAGTAGCCTCCGGGGATGTCCGATTCCATGATCGACGGTCTGCTGGCCGGTTTCACGGATCCCGGGCCGTACACGATGGAGGCCGCCGCTGGCGCGCCCCAGGCGCCCGGCGTGCACGTGGTCCTCGACGGCGGCGTGGTCGTCTACGTCGGCTACACCGGGAACCTGCGCAACCGCCTGCGGCAGCACCTGACCGGCAACCGGGACTCGTCGGTGCTGCACGAGCAGGTCGGTCAGCTCCTCGACAAGCCCGGCCAGACGGCGTCCGCCGCGGACATCGCGGGCTGGCTGAGCCGGTGCGAGGTCCGCTGGCAGGAGACCGACAACCCGGAGGGTACGAAGGAGGCCCTGGTCCTGGCCCTCAAACCGCGCTTCAACCGGCAGGTCCCGAAGGCTCGGCGCTGAACCGCCCGCAGGCCATTCAGCCCTTGTCGTCTGCGCGCCTGCCCAACGCTGCTTCGACGTTGCCGGCCATGACCGACAGGATCCGGACGGTCTCGGCGTACTGCTCAGGGGTGAGCCCGTGCAGCAGCAACTGCCGGGTCTCGCCGACACGCTCGGCCGCCCTGCGATGCGCCGCGCGCCCCTGCTCGGTCAAGCTGAGCGTGTCGCCGTCGTCCGCCACCCATCCCTGCATGACTAGACGGTCAGGGCCGTCGAGGAACTTGACGTGGTGGGGGACGCCGTCCGGCCGGAACGGCGCCAGCGCCTGCTCGATCTCGCCGCGGCTTCGCGGCGCGCTAGCAAGCACGTTCAGGATCTGCCACTGCCGGCGGTCGAGGCCGAGGTCGCCCAGCGTTGCGTCGAACTGCTGCTCGATCAGGTTGTGGAGATGCTTCAGCCAGTAGCCGATCGGCTTGTCGGTGCCGCTCACATGAACTCCTTCGGGTCAGCTGTTCCTCAACCACAATTCGGCTCGCTGTCACGTGGAGTCGGGGACGTTGTTCCACAGCCGCACCAAGATCACCAGCATGACTGTTTCCACTGTTGACCCGTCCCGCTTCCGTCGGGCCGGGGCGCTCGCGGCGGCCACTCTGGCTGCGGTGGCGGTCGCCGCCGTCCCGCAGGCACGCGCCGAGGCCGCCGCCGGTGCCCTCCCGCTCGGCGACACCGACCTGCCCGAGGTCCGCACCACTCGCGCCCTGGCCGATGGTGTCACCCTCACCCGGATCGAGCGGGGCAGCGAGCCGGCGCCCGCCGCCCAGATCAACACCACCACCCGGGGTCCGTGGGTGGTCAAGGTGCTCACCATCGACCCGAGCGAGGCCCGGGGACACCTGAAGGCGACGTACGGCCCGAACCTGAGCCAGGTCGAGAAGACCACGGACCTGGTACGCACCTCCGGTGCCCTGGCCGGCGTCAACGCCTCCTTCTTCACCTTCACCGCCAGCCAGCTCTACCCCGGTGACCCGGTCGGGCTGGGGCTGTTCGGCGGGAAGCTGCTCAGCGAGCCCACCACCGACCCGGCCGAGGTCAGCTTCGTCGTCGACGCCAACAGCAACCGCGCCCTGACCGGCAAGCTGACCTGGTCGGGCAGCGTACGGAACCGGCAGACCGGGGCCAGCCTGCCGCTGGAATTCATCAACCACCCGCCGGTCGTGCCCGCCGGCTGCGCGGCCCTCGCCAACCAGACGGAGTGCACTCTCCCCGGCGACGTCGTCGAGTTCACCCCCGAGTTCGCCTCGTCCACCCCGTCCGGCGCGGGTGTGGAGGTCGTACTCGACCGGCTGGGCTGCGTGGTGCGAACCTTGACCACCCGCGGCACCGCGCTGGCCGCCGGCCAGACGTCGCTGCAGGCCACCGGGCGGGACACCGTCGCCCTGCTGGGCGCGACCGCGCGGGGCTGCGTGAGCGTGACCTCGACCCTGATCGACCAGGACGGCGAGAACCTTCCGGTGCGGCCGGGGCTGTTCGGGGTGAACGGGCGGTATCCGTTGACGGCGGACGGCCAGATCGTCGTCCCGGCCGGTTCCGGCAGCTTCTTCGACCGCAACCCGCGTACCATCGCCGGCACCACGCGGGACGGGAAGATCGTGCTCGCCACCATCGACGGCCGCCAGACCACCAGCGTCGGCACCACCATGGACGAGACCGCCGCCGTCGCACAGGCGCTCGGCATGTACGACGCGGTCAACCTCGACGGCGGCGGTTCCACCGCAATGGCCGTCGAGGGTGCCCTGGTCAGCCGGCCGAGCGGGTCGACCGAGCGGGCCGTCGGCGACGCGCTCGTCTACGTGGAGGGCCCGTACCGCAGCGGAAACTGACGCCGCCACGGACGGGAGCGTGACCGTGGGGTGCGGCCAGATCGGAACGACCGGGCCGGCCGCACCCTCAACTGGCCGACCCAGCTCGTATAGATCACGTTGACTGCGGCTGATAGACCGAATGGGGACGCGTCAAGGGGAGGTGCCGTGACTGAGGAAATGCCGGACCGGGCACTGACTGCGGCACTGGCCGATGCTGCGGCGATCCGGAGCACCATCGAGCGTAAGGCGATCCACAACCAGAACGTCATCGGTCTGCATCTCACAGTGGTCGCCGCGGTGGCCGGCATCATCCTCTCCGAGACGGCCGATCTCCGTCTGCTCCTTCTCCTGCCGCTCGTCAGCGCCGCGCTGGGTCTGAACGTCGTCTCGCAGTACCGTGACATCCGCATCGCGGGCGAGTACATCGAGCAGGTGTTGCGCCCGGCGATCGCCCAGTGCACCGGGAACGGAAACCTCTTCGGCTGGGAGACGTTCTACTGGAAGCGGAAGCACGATGGGCATCTGGCCCAAGCGGTGGCCATGGGTTTGATCTTCCCGGGCGTCTCCGCGCTCGCACTGGCGATCACCCTGCCCGCTGTGCGGACCCTGGCCGATCAGGTTGCCTGGGGGGCCGGGGCGGGGATGCTGCTGCTTCTGCTTGCTTCCTGGGCGAACCGGCTGGTGGAGATGGTCCGCGCCAGGCGCCTCCGGCTCAGGGAACTTCGGATGTCGCCGGAGCCGACGGCCAACACCGGGAAGGTCGAGGCGGAGTTGACGGCCGGCTGAACCGACGAGTGACAGCCGGCCGAGGCGGCGCGGCGTACCCGGCGGCGCTCAGGTGACGCGCAGCCGCAGCCTCTGCCCGGGTTTGGCTTGTGCCAGGAGTGGAAGGGATCTCGCGCGGACGACTCCGAGGACGGGGTAACCCCCCGTCACGGGATGGTCGGCGAGGAAGATGACCGGCTGTCCGGACGGCGGGATCTGGATGGCCCCGGCGACGAGTCCTTCGCTGGGAAGTTCGTCGTGGCGCGCTCGTTCGATCACGTTGCCCTGCAGCCGCATCCCGATCCGGTTCGTGTCGGGGCTCACCCGGTAGCTGTCCCGCAGCGCGTCGAGGGCGTTGTCGGCGAACCACCCGGGCCGGCGGAGGGGTTGGATGTCGATCACCGGCTCCTGCGGAAGGGGAGCCACCGGAGCCAGGTCCACCGGGGCGACCGGGCCGGCGGTCGCGTCGCCGATCGGCAGGATCTGGCCGGCCTTGAGCGGCGCTGGCCCGATTCCGGTGAGCGTGTCGGTCGAGCGGGAGCCCAGCACGGGGGGCACGGCTATCCCGCCCCGGACCGCCAGGTAACTGCGCAGGCCCGCGGCCGGGACGCCGATCTTCAGTACGCCGCCGGCGGGGACGAAGACCGGACCGTACGGCGCGCAGGCCCGACCCGCCGAGACGACCGGGGCGGGGGCCCCGGTGACCGCCACCCAGCAGGATCGGCTGAAGCGCGCGACCAGGCCACCCAGGGTCACTTCCAGGGCGGCGGCGGTCGGCGCGTTGCCGACCAGCCGGTTCGCCAGCTGGTACGCGGGCCGGTCGCAGGCACCGGAGGGGCTCACCCCGAGCCGGGCGAGCCCGGGCCGCCCGTCGTCCTGGATCGTGGTCAACGGGCCGGGCCGGACGATCTCGATGGTCCCGCTCGTCATCGCGTCACGCGCCGGAAGCGTACGCGCATGCCGGGCTGGAGCAGGGCGGGTGGCTCGCGGTCCAGGTCCCACATCTCGAGGGGGGTGTGCCCGAGGAGGCGCCAGCCACCGGGGGACTCCCGAGGGTAGACGGCGGTGTACTCGCCGGCCATCGCGATCGACCCGGTCGGGACTCTGGTCCGTGGCACGTCGCGTCGGGGCATGTGCAGGGCGGGATCCAGGCCGGTCAGGTAGGCGAACCCGGGGGCGAAGCCCATGAAGGCGACGACGTACTCGGCGGTTTCGTGGCGCCGGACGACCTCCTCCACGGACATGCCGAGGCTGGCCGCGACCTCGTCCAGGTCGGCGCCGTCGTAGCGGGCGGGCACCTCGACCAGGTCGCCGACCGCCCGGTCCACCGGGGGAATGCTCCTGGTCCGCAGCGTCGGTGCGGCCGCGTCGGCGGACTTCTCGTCTTGGAACACGACGAGCACGCTGGCCGCCGCGGACACCAGATCCGCCACGCCCGCGGGGGGCTCGCGCCGGATGGCGTCGTACAGCGCCAGCGCTTCGTGGTGGTCGGCGACCTCGATGAGCAGGGCGCGTTCGCCGTACGGCAGGACCCGCAGGGTCATGTGCGGGCCTTGACGGTCACGCCGGCGGCCGCGAGGGCCTGGCGTACGGCGCGGGCGATGGCGACGGCCTCCGGCGTGTCGCCGTGTACGCAGATCGACTGGGGCGCGACGTCGATGACCGTGTTGTCGTCGGCTTCGATGGTGCCCTCGACCACCATCCGTACGACGCGTGCGGCGATGACGTCGGGGTCGTGGAGGACGGCGTGCGGCAGCCGGCGTGACACCAGGGTGCCGTCGCTGCGGTAGGCGCGGTCGGCGAACGCCTCGGTCACCGGCTGGAGGTCGGCGTCGGCTGCCTGGCGCAACCAGGCGGATCCCGGCAGCCCGTAGACGGGGAGCGTGGGGTCGACGGCCCGCACCGCCGCGACCACGGCGGCGGCCTGCTCCTCGTGGGTGACGATGGCGTTGTACAGGGCGCCGTGCGGCTTCACGTACCGGACCCGGGTGCCCTCGGCACGGGCGATGCCGTCGAGGGCGGCGATCTGGTAGAGGACGTCGTTGGTCAGGTCCTCGGGGGCGACGTCGATGAAACGTCGCCCGAAGCCGGCCAGGTCCCGGTAGCCGACCTGGGCGCCCACGGAGACGCCGCGCCGGGCGGCCATGGCGCAGACCCGGCGCATGGTCGAGGCGTCGCCCGCGTGGTAGCCGCAGGCGACGTTGGCGCTGGTGACGATGTCGATCAGCGAGGCGTCGTCGCCCATCGGCCAGATGCCGAACGCCTCGCCCAGGTCCGCGTTGAGGTCCACGGCATGGTCACGATGTGATCGCGGCCAGTAGTTGGCGCTGTGCTCGGTCAAGATAGACTGCCATCTCTCGGGATGCCTGACCAGTGTCGCCGGCGCGCAGCAGCTCAGAGATCCGTTCGTTGGTTTCCAGGTACGGCTCGTGGAACGGCTGGAGGTCCTCGACGGCGCCGAAGGCGAGGCGCAGCTCCGCCAGGAGGCTTTCGGCCGCCACCGTCAGCCGTTCACTCCCGGCGAGTCGGACGATCGCGACGTGGAATTCCATGTTCGCGGTGCCGACGGCGGACCACATGCCGCGGTAGGCGTAGGCGTAGCCGTCCCGCACGGCGGCATCCACCTGCGCCAACATCCCGGGCTCGGCGAACGACGGGCCGGCGTTCTCGATGGCGCCCAGCTCCAGCACCCGCCGCATCTGGTAGATGTCGTTGACATCGTCCCGGCCGAGGGTGCGTACCCGTACGCCCCGGTTGGCCTCGTAGACGACCAGCCGCTCCTGGGTCAGCAGCCGGAAGCCCTCGCGCAGCGTGTTCCGGGAGACGGACAGGTCCTCGACGAGCCGCGCCTCGCGCAGGAACTCGCCGGACTTCAACTGGCCCTCCATCATCCGGCGGCGCAGCACCGCCGCGACCCGGCTTGCTCCGGATGCCTGTTCCGTTGAACCTTCACGCGCAAAAGCTGTTGTCGCCACCGGGTTTCCTAACGGCTCTGTCGGGACCGCGCGACCCATTCTCATGGCACCCCATCGCCGATGAGTCGTTCAACAATCATCTGGCACAGCCTTGCCTGTGTCGAGTGTGGTCGGTCTCGTGTCGGACTCCCGGCCCAACGGGCGGCGGGCCGGGAGCGGGCCCGTGGCGCTGCAGGTTAGCGCAGCTTTTGCTCAACACGGCAACGCCACCGCACGTGGAACACCTCCGCCAGGTCGGGCAAGATTCCCACGTCAGAGCCCCGAAAATCAACTCTTCCCACACCTGACCTGCCTTGCTATCGTTCAACAATCTTGCCAGGCCGCCCGAGGGTCGGCTGGCACCGTCCCGGTGGCGACAGGCAGGTACGACTCATGACCGACGAGCAACCCGTCCGCTCCACGGAGCCGTCCGTGCGTGCCCTGGCGGCCGGTCTCGACGTGGCGCGGCCCCTCGCGCTGCTGCAGCGCATGGTTCGCTTCGACTCGCGGACCGAGACCCCCGGCGAGGTGCAGCTCGCGAAGTGGCTGGTCGACTACATGACCGAGCTCGGACTGGACGCGTGGCTCGACGAGGTGTCGCCCGGCCGCTACAACGCGATCGGCGTGTTCAAGGGCTCGGGTCGGGACCTGCCCGGCGCGGCGTCGCTGCTGTTCAACGGCCATATCGACACGAATCCGGCCACCGAGGGCTGGACGGTCGACCCGTGGGGGGCGCACACCACCGACGAGGTCATCTACGGGCTGGGCGTCTCGAACATGAAGGCCGGCTGCGCCTCGTACCTCAGCGCCGTCGAGGCCCTGCTCCGCGGCGGCTTCCGCCCCGCCGCCGACGTGACCCTCACCTTCGTCGTGGGGGAGCTGCAGGGCGGCCTCGGCACCGTGAAGATGATCGAGCACGGGGTACGCGCCGAGTACTTCATCAACTGTGAGCCGACCGACGTCCAGGCGCTGACCCTCCACGCCGGCGCCTTCAACTTCACCGTCGAGCTGACCGGAGTGACCCGGCACCTGTCGAAGCGCGAGGAGTCCGTCGACGCCATCGTCGCCGCGTGCGCGCTGGTGCCACGCCTGAACGCGCTGACCTTCTCCGGCGCGGCGGACGAGCGGCACGCCGAGGTCAACCGCTGCAACGTCGGGGTGATCCACGGCGCGCTGGGCCGGACCCTGGAGGAATGGCGCCCGCCGCAGATCGCCGACTTCGTACGCCTCGTCGGCACCGGCCGGTACGCGCCCAGCCAGAGCGTCGAGTCCGTCCTCGCCGACCTGCGGCGGGAACTCGACCGGCTGGAGTCGGAGTTTCCCGGACTGCGGGCGGAGGTGTTCCCGCAGGAGAAGGTGACCGACCGCCCCGACATGCCGCCGTTCGAGGTGTCCGCCGATTCCCGCATCGTCCGGACCCTGAATTCGGCCTACGCGGCCGTCCGGGGCGCCGCCCAACCGACCGGGGCCATCAAGCCGTGCTGCTTCTTCGGGTCCGACGCGGCCCACCTGAGCAAGGCCGGCATGGAGGGGATCGTGTGCGGCCCGGGCGGCAAGTACAACACCATGCCGGACGAGCGCGTCGAACTCGTCGACTACTACGACCTGATCCGGATGCACATGCTGGCCATCGAGGAAGTCTGCGGCCGTGGGAACTGAGCACATCACCGGCCGGACAGCCGCGGCCGACTTCTCCGGAGCCTCCGTACGGGTGGAGGGGCTCTCCAAGTACTACGGCGACGTCCACGCCGTCGACAACGTCACGCTCACCGTCGAACCCGGCGAGTTCGTGTCGCTGCTCGGCCCGTCCGGGTCGGGAAAGACCACCCTGCTCATGGCCATCGCCGGCTTCGAGAAACCGGATTCCGGTGAGGTCTACGTCGGAGACCGGCGGATCACCGGCCTGCCGACGCACAAGCGGAACCTCGGGGTCGTGTTCCAGCGGTACGCGCTCTTTCCCAACATGACCGTCGCCGACAACATCGGTTACGCGCTGAAGGTGCGCGGCGTGTCCCGATCGGAACGCGCGAAGGCGATCGCCGAGGCGATGGACCTCGTCGATCTCACCGGACTGGCGCACCGCCGGCCGACCGCCCTCTCCGGCGGGCAGCAGCAGCGCGTCGCCCTGGCCCGGGCGCTGGTGTACCGGCCCCCGATCGTGCTCTTCGACGAGCCACTGGGCGCCCTGGACCGGAAGCTCCGCGAACAGGTCCAGCTGGAGATCCGCCGCCTGCACCAGGAACTCGGCCTCACCATGATCTTCGTAACTCATGATCAGGAAGAGGCGCTCGTGATGTCCGACCGGGTGGCCCTGCTGAGGGACGGCAGGATCGAGCAGTTCGGCCCCGGGCACGAGCTGTACGACGCTCCCGCGACCGAATTCGTGGCCGGCTTCCTCGGCCGTACCAACATTCTCGATTCGACGGTGGCCTCCGTCGCCGGCGGCCAGACCCAGGTCGCCCTCGGCGACCGGCGGTTTCCCGCGCTGTTCCCGGCCGGCGTCCGGCCGGGAACCGGCCAGAAGTGCCGGGTGGCGCTGCGGCCCGAGGCGATCCGGCTGAGCCGGAACGACCGGCCCGCGAGTCTGACCGGGCAGGTCGTCGAGGTCGTCTTCTCCGGGCCCACCACCACGGTCCGGGTGCGCATGGGCGACCAGGAACTCATGGTCCAGGGCCTTTCCTCCGACCCCGCGATCCGGGTGCGGGAGGGGGCGACCGTGCATCTCGAATGGGATCCGGCCGCGTTGCGTGCGTTCGTCTCTTCCGGTCCCCCCGGAGCCCGCACCGCCGCCACCGCAAACAATTCGCAGCCAGTAATGGAAGGGATTCATCCGTGACGAATCCGGGTGTGACAAGAATTTCGCGGCGCGGCCTGTTGGCGGGCGCCGGGGCCGGACTGCTCGGCCTGGGGCTCTCCGCCTGCGGCGGGAACCCGGACGCCCTCAAGTCGAACGGGCAGGGCGACGGGGGATCCGGGAACTCGAAGCAGCTCGTGGTCTTCGACGGCGGCGGCGCCTGGGGCGCCGCCCAGCGGAAGGCCTTCTTCGAGCCCTTCGAGCAGGAGACCGGCATCAAGGTCATCCCCGCGCCGGCGCCCCCGGCCGCCCAGCTGCGTACGGCCATCGCCTCCGGCAAGCCCGGCATGGACGTGGTGGACCTCAACGGGGCGCGCATCGGATCGTGGACCCGGGACGGGCTGCTGCAGAAGATCGACTACAGCCTGTGGAAGGACGCCAGCCTCAAGGACGCCTTCTCCCCGTACCCCGCGCTCGAGACCGCGGTACCCGCGATCGTCTTCGCCGTGCAGCTCGCGTACGACAAGACCCTGACCGGCCGGGAGCTGACCAACTGGGCCGACATGTGGGACGCGGCGGTCAAGGGGAAGCGCTCCTTCCGTACCGGCGACGGCCCCGGCGGGTGCACCCTGGAGATCGCCCTGCTCGCCGACGGCGTGAAGCCCGAGGACCTCTACCCGCTGGACATGGACCGGGCACTGCGCAAGCTCTCCGAGGTCAAGCCCCAGGTCCTGAAGTTCTGGGACAACGGCGCGGAGTCCATCCAGATGCTGGTCGACAAGCAGATCTCCGCCGTGGCCGCGTGGAACGGCCGGATCCAGTCCGCGATCGCCGACGGCGCGAAGAACATCTCCAGCACCTTCGAGCAGGCCGTGGTGCAGATCGACTACTGGGCGATCCCCAAGGGCTGCTCCAACGTCGAGGGCGCGACCCGGTTCATCGAGTTCGCCTCCCAGCCGCAGCGTCAGGCCGAGTTCGCGCAGCTCATCACCTACGCGCCGACGATCCCGGCGGCCTTCGACCACATCCCTGAGGAGCGCAAGAAGCTCCTGGTGACCGCGCCGGGCATCGTGGAGAAGACGGTCCTGCAGAACACCGACTACTGGAGCTCGATCGGGGCGGGCGGCAAGACCAACGAGGAGATTGCCATCGACCGCTGGCAGAAGTGGTTGGCTGGCTGATGTCGACACCGACGGTGCGGGCCAGACGTTCGACGATCCGCCGCCCGACGTGGATGCCGGACGCCGTGCTCTGGCTCGCACTGCCGGCGCTGATCGCTCTCGTCGCCCTGTTCGTCCTGCCGCTCAGCCGGCTGGTCATGGACTCCCTGGTCACCGACAGCGGAATGTCGCTGTCGCGGTACACCGACCTGCTGCACGACGGGCTCTTCATCCCGGTCATGGAGCGCACTCTCAAGATCGCGCTCGTGGTGACCGTCGTGGCCGCCGCGATCGGCTACCCGCTGGCCTACGCGGCGACCCGGCTGCCGAAGTACCTGGCGGCGGTCGTGCTGGCCAGCGTCTCCCTGCCCTTCTTCACCTCCACCCTGGTCCGGTCGTACGCCTGGCGGGCGCTGCTGGCCGACAACGGCGTGGTGAACACCTGGCTCATCAAGCTGGGCATCTTCTCCGAGCCGCACCAGCTCGTCTTCAACGACGTCGGCATCGTCATCGGCATGAGCCAGGTGCTCCTGCCGATGATGACCCTGCCGATCTACGCGGCCATGAGCGGCATCGACCGCAAGCTCACCGACGCGGCCCGGTCGATGGGGGCGTCGCCCTTCGCGGCCTGGCGCACCGTCTTCCTCCCGCAGTCCGTGAACGGCCTCATGGCCGGGGCCAGCCTGGTGTTCATCTCGTCGCTGGGCTTCTACACCACCCCCGCGCTCCTCGGGGGCCCCGCGGTGCCGATGATCGCCCAACGCATCGACGTCCAGATCAACACCCAGAACCAGTACGGCCCCACCGCCGCCCAGGCCACGGTCCTGCTGATCGGCGTCGTGATCCTGATGGTCCTGCTGCGCCGGCCGCTGGGCCTGACCTCCCCGCAGACCCTCGCGGGCGGCACCTCCCGGCCGGTGTCCGGGCGCGTGTCGAACGCCGTCGCCGCCGTGACGGATCTCGTCGCCAACCGCCTCGCCGGTGGCCTCCTCGGCCGGGCCGGCCGCCTGGTCGGCGAAGGAATCTCGCACGTGCGCCACGTGCTCCTCGGCGTGATCGCCGTCTTCGGCATCGTCGTCCTGGTCGGGCCCCAGATCGTCGTGCTGATGCTCGCCTTCAACAGCTCCAACTTCCTCGTCTTCCCGCCCACCGGCTACTCGACGCGCTGGTTCGAGGACTACTTCACCGACGAGTTCTGGGTCTCCTCGACTTATCTGAGCCTCGGTGTGGCGACAGCCGCCGCGGCGCTCGCCACGGTGCTGGGCGTACTCTGCGCGTTCGCCGTGGCCAGGACCCGGCTCCGCAAGGCCGGCGTCCTGTTCTACCTGCTGTCCATGGCCCCCCTGGTCATGCCGCCGATCATCTACGCGGTGGCGTTGTTCTTCCTCTTCGCGCGAGGCGGCCTGCTCGGCACCCCGACCGCGCTCGTGCTGGCGTACACGATCCTCGGACTCCCGTACGTCATGATCACGTCGCAGGCGGTCATCCGGAACATCGACCCGCTCTACGAACACGCCGCCGCCAGCCTCGGCGCCAACGCGGCCCGTCGCGCGCGGGACATCCTGCTGCCCCTCATCCTCCCGGCGGCCATCTCGTCGCTGCTGTTCGCGTTCGTGATGGCCTTCGACGACCTGGTCCTCGGCGTGTTCCTGGGCAGCGCCCAGACGGTCACGCTGCAGGTCCGCATGTACCAGAACATCCAGTTCGAGGTGAGCCCCAAGGTCGCCGCGGTCGGTGTCCTCATGACGTTCGCGATGCTGTTCGTCGGATTCCTCACCATGCTCACCACGCGGCTCCGGGGCGACCGCGGCAAGCGCGGCTGACCCCACCCCTCACCCACGATGCCGGAAGGCTCATCCGTGTCCGACTACACACTCTTCACTGGCGGCACCGTCGTCGACGGGACCGGGGCCAGGTCATATCCGGGTGACGTCCTGGTCAGCGCGGACCGCATCGTGGACGTCCGCCCCCACGGGCAGATCCCCCACGACGGCAAACGCGTCGTCGCGATCGACGGGAAGGTCATCGCCCCGGGCTTCGTCGACGTCCACTCCCACAGCGACAACGCACCGCTGTACGCGCCGGGCGACCTGCCGAAGATCCGGCAGGGAGTCACCACCGAGATCGTCGGCAACTGTGGCTTCTCCCTGGCCCCGGCGGACGGTTCACCGGAGGTGACCGCGTTCCTGGCGCAGTGCTTCCCGCGCGGCGGGCCCGTCTTCCGGACCTTCGCCGACTATGCCGAGGCGGCGGACCAGGGCGGCTACCTCACCAACCTGGCCGCCCTGGTGGGGGAGGGCAACCTCCGCCTGCTCGCGCACGGCCCCGGCAGCGGGAGCCTGTCGCCAGAGGGACTGGCCACGATGGTCCGCCACCTCCGGGAGGCGTGCGACGCCGGAGCGTTCGGCCTGTCGACCGGCCTCGCCTACGTGCCCGGCATGTTCGGCACGGCCGAGCAGATCAGCCAACTCGTCGCGGCGATGCCGGCGGGCCGGGTGTACGCCACGCACATGCGCAACGAAGGCAGCCGCATCACGGCTGGCATCGAGGAAGCGGTACGCGTCTCCCGGGACTCCGGCCACCCCGTGCAGATCTCCCACCTGAAGATCGCCGATCGGCGCAACTGGGGCGCGGCGGACGAGATCCTCGCCCACCTCGACGCCGAACGGCGGGCCGGCACCCGGATCGGGCAGGACGCCTACCCGTACCCCACGTCGTCCATGATGCTCTCGTCCTGCCTGCCGCCGTGGGTGCTGGACGGCGGCGTCGACGCGCTGCTGGAGCGGCTGAAGGACCCACGGACCCGGCAGCGGATCGCCGCCGAGGTCCTGGACCCGACCAGCAATCCGCGCAACGCGGGCTGGGACTCGTACCTCGCCACCGCCGGCTACACCGGCATCCGGGTCGCGTCCACCGCCACCGGCCGGTACGACCACAGCACCATCGCCCAACTCGCCCAGCGGCTCGACCTCGAGCCGTTCGAGGCCCTCGCCAAGGTCGTCGTCGAGGAGGGCAACGTCGCGAACATGATCGCCTCGCTCATCGACGACCGCGACCTGGAGGCGATCCTGCGCCACGACCAGACGATGATCGGCACGGACGGGGCACCTCCCGGATTCGGCAAGGCGCCCCACCCACGGGTCGCCGGCACCTTCGTCAAGGTTCTCGGCGAGTTCGTCCGGGAGAAGCGGGTGCTCACCCTCGAGGAAGCCGTACGGCGGATGAGCGCCCTGCCCGCCGAGTTCTTCGGGCTGCCCGACCGGGGCACCATCGCTGCCGGCAAGGTCGCCGACCTGGTCGTCTTCGACCCGGAGACGGTCCGAGACAACGCCACCTACGACGAGCCGCTCCGGCCGCCCACCGGTGTCGAACTCGTCTACGTCGGCGGCCGGAGCGTCATCGAGGGATCGACCTGGACCGGCATCCGCAGCGGAAGGCGCCTGCAGCCCGCCTGAGTCGGCCTGACGATCCGGGTTCGGCGCGGGACCCCGCCACCCACGACGGGCCGGGCACGTTGACCAGGACATGGCATTGACCGGTGATTACGAACCGAGCGCGTCGACGTGGGTCCGCGAGCACGTCGAGCAGATCATGCGTACGGGCACGACCGACGGCGTCACGATCGGTGGCCGGCCCACCGTGCTGATGACCTACCGGGGCGCCAAGACCGGCAAGGTCCGCAAGACGCCGGTGATGCGGGTCGAGCACGAGGGGCGCTACGCGGCTGTCGCGTCCATGGGCGGCGCGCCGACCAACCCGCAGTGGTACGCCAGCCTGGTGGCCGAGCCGATCATCGAGCTGCAGGACGGCACGGTGACCCGGCAGTACCAGGCCCGCGAGGTGTTCGGGGACGAGAAGGCCATCTGGTGGCGCCGGGCGGTCGACGCGTACCCGGACTATGCCGACTACCAGCGCAAGACCGACCGCCAGATCCCGGTCTTCGTGCTCGAACCGGTTTCGGCGAAGCCCTAAGCTGTCGCCGTGTCAGTGGAGTATGTCGAAATCGACCTGGACGAGCGCGATCGTGAGCCGGCTGGATCGGCCAGGGGCAACCCCGGCCGGCCGGCCGGACGACGCAGGACACGTCTCATCGCTGCCTTCGTTGCCGGTGTCGTGCTCGGCGGCGTCGGTGTCAACGTGCTCCGCGACTCGCGTGACCAGCGGGAGCGGAGGGCGGTCTCACTCGTGGCCATGCCCGCATCAGCCACCGGCGTGAGTGGGGGCTCCCCGGGCCGCGTCCAACTGCACGGGCGACTGGTGCTGGTCAACGCCGGCTCCGCGCCGATCACGGTTCATGCGGCCACGGGGCAGAGACCGGACGCCCGGATCCGTCACACCGGCCAGTCCGGGCTGATCGCACCGGGCAGCACCGGATCGATCGACGTCGAAGTGCGATTCGACTGCTCGATCCCGATCGAGGGGGAGCCGCTGTCGATGCGGTTTTCGGTCGAGACCGACGACCACCAGGACCGAGAAGTCCACTACCCCGTCGCCCTGCTGAACACCAGCTGGCACCGAGACGTCGCGCAGACTTGCGAGTACCTGCGCTAGATGCCGCGTCAGGCCGCGTTCGCCCTTGGGGGCACCCCGAAGCAATCAGACCTGCCAGGATGGGCCGCATGTCTGCTGCCCTTGAGCACTCCACCGGGCCTGCTGGCCAGGCTGTGGCCAACGACTACGACAGCTTCGCCGAGGCGTACGCGGCCGAGACCGAGTCCAACCTCATTAACGGCTACTACGCCCGGCCGGCGATGCTGGACCTGGCCGGAGACGTGGCCGGGCGGCGGATTCTTGACGTTGGCTGCGGAGCCGGCCCCCTGCTCGCGGCACTGCGCGATCGCGGCGCCATCGTGACCGGCATCGAGCCCAGCGCCAAGATGCTGGACTTGGCTCGGCAGCGGCTCGGCGACGGCACGGCCCTGCATCAGGGCGGCCTGGGCGGCGATCCTCTGCCGTTCCCCGACGGCGCGTTCGATGACGTCGTCGCCTGCCTGGTCCTTCACTACCTCGAGGACTGGAAGGCACCGCTCGCCGAGTTGCGGCGCGTGCTCGTACCCGGCGGCCGACTGATCGTGGCCGTCAACCATCCCTTTATCTACCATCTGATCAGGCCCGAAGGCGACTACTTCGCGACCGAACAGTGGTCCGACGAGTACACCTTCAACGGCCAGCCCGCCGTGCTGACGTTCTGGCACCGGCCACTGCACGCAATAACCAGCGAGTTCACCGCAGCCGGCTTCCGGATCGCCGTCGTGAGCGAACCACCTCCCGCACCCGGTGCCCGCGAGGCGTTCCCCGACCTCGTGACCTCCCCCTCGGGGTACATCCTGTGCTACCTGTTCTTCGTCCTCGAGGCTGTCTAGTCAGACAGCGCGCAACGACCGGGCGATTCGGACAGCCAGCTCGAAGCACCGGGTTTCGCTGTTCAGCAATCTTGCCGTAAGGGTCCGCTCGGTCTCCGTGATCTTGTTGGTCACCTGCAGCCGCAACAGTCATCGCGTTCCGTCTGACCTCCACGCGATCGAGGGTCTGTTGTGTCTGCCCCGTGCCGTGCCCTACGCCCTGCCTGGCGCCGCTCCTGGTGCGTACTCGCCCTGGTGCTCATGGTGGGGCTGATTCCGGACCCGGCCTCGGCGCATCCCTTCGGTGCCCCGCAGCAGATCGAGGTCGCGGGCGAGGGCGATCACGGGGTGCGGGTCCGCTGGCTGGTCGGCGGGGCGGATGACCTGACCCTGCTCGGCATCGGACTCGGCGTGCTGCCGAAGGACCGGGTGATGCTGGACGGTGCGGTGACCTACGAGGCCTCCGACGCCGCAGCGTTGGCGGAGGCTCCCGAGTTCGCCACATACCTGACCGAGCGCATCACCGTGACCCAGGACGGGCGGCCCTGCCAGGGCGAGGTCAGCGTGGCCGACGACCTGGCGGCCGACGGCGCCGAGGTGCTGTTCACCTGCCCCGGACCGGTGAGCACAGTGGCCGTGACGTCCCGGATGCTCACCGACCTGCACGAGGCCTACCGGACGCTCGCCAGAGGCCCCCATGGCCAGAAGGCGGTGTACGACGCCACGCACGAGTCGGTGGACTGGGCCATCACCGGTAGCACGGACACCGGCTCCCACGCCGCGTCCACCCAGGTCGTCGCCGCGGTGTCCGCGGACCGGAGTGCCGTGCAGCTCGCGGTGGTCGGGGGCGTCCTGATGGCCTTCGGCGCGGGCGGAATCTTCTGGCACCGCTGGCGCGGACGAAAGGCCTGAACCATGTACGCCAGCACCAGTCTCGACACCGCGGCGGCATCCCCCGGCTCCGGCCTGCGGGCCCTCGTCCCCGATCTCGACCTCTTCGGCGCCGCCGGGTTCGGCGATCGACTGATCGAGACGGTGCAGTCGCCGGGTTTCGTGCCGCTGGCCCTGGTGATCGCCTTCGTGGCCGGGGCCGCACACGGACTCGCACCCGGCCACGGCAAGAGTCTCGCGGCGGCGTACCTGATCGGCTCCCGGGGCCGGGTCCGCGACGCCGCCTGGCTGGGCTGCTCGGTGGCCGCGATGCACACCGTCTCGGTGCTGGCCATCGCGGTCGCCTGGACCTTCTTCTCCCTCTCCGACCTGGTCAGCCTCGAGCGACTGACCACCGGTCTGCAACTGGCGGCCGGCCTGACCGTCGTCGCCGTCGGGCTCTGGCTGCTGCGCCGCCACCTGAGCGGGCACGGCCATCAACACGGTCATGACCACCATCACAGCCACAGCCACAGCCACGATCACGCCAGCCCGTCCCGCCCGGGTCTGTTCCTCCTCGGCATGTCCGGCGGCCTGACGCCGTCGCCGGCGGCCTTCCTCGTGCTGGTGACCGGCATCTTCGCCGGGCGGGCCGGGTTCGCTCTCGTCCTCGTGGTCTGTTTCGGCCTCGGGCTCGCCGCGGTGCTCTTCACCGTCGGCCTCATGGCCCTCACCGGCCGATCCCTCGTGACCCGCGCCGCCACGTCCCACGTCCTCCTGCGGCTGGCCACGCGGGTAGCGCCGGTGCTGGCCGCCTGCGGGATCACCCTCATCGGCGTCGGCATCTCCGCCGCCGCGGTAGCTGGCCTCCCCGGCACCTGACCTCAGGCTTTCCGCCGCCACCGGAACTCCCACCAGCCACCACCGAACCCCAACAGGAAACCCTGAAAAGAAGGAGATGTCGTGACAACACGACTCCATCCGTTCGCCCGGAGGTGGCGCCGCCTGAGCGCGTCCGCCCTCGGGCTGGCGCTGGTCGGCGGCACCCTGCTGTCGCCCGCGGGCCAGGCCGCTCGGGCCTTGCTCAGCAACGCCGTGACCGGCCAGGCGGCCACGGCCGTCACGGTTCCGGCCGCCGACGTGCTCGACGTCGCCTTCACCAACGGCACCGCCACCGACCGGGCCACGGGCCTGACCGCCACCACCTGGGGCGCGCCGAGCTACGCCACCGACGCGGCGTTCGGCCACGACATCCTCAAGGTGGACGGGGTCGACGACGCGGTCTCCTTCGACTTCACCGACCAGTGGAGCAAGTTCTCCACCGGCTTCGCCATCGAGTGCGTCTTCCGGGTCGACACCACGATGCCGGTGAGCGGCGAGAAGGACCTCTGCTCCGACAAGGAGGCCGGCGGCTTCTCGGTCTACGTCAACGGCGGCAACCTCGGCACGATGGCCCACATCGGCGGCGGCTACAAGTCGGTGCTGACCCCGATCAGCGGCAACCGTTGGTACCACGCCGTCTCGGTCTGGGACGGCCGGGCCCTGAGCCTCTACCTCAACGGCCAACTGGCCGGCTCGACCGCGGCCACCGGAACGCTCACCCCGCCGGTCGCCACCGCCCGCCGCATGGTGATCGGCGCCGACGCCGCCCCGACCGGCATCGGCCAGGTCGCCCCGCCCGCCTCGTTCGCCGCGAGCAAGGTCTGGAGCGCGGGACTGACCGGCGCCCAGGTGGCCGAGCTGGCGTCGGCGTACGACATCAGGCCGCCCGTCCCGGTGGCCGACGTCCTCGACGTCGACTTCGACGACGGCACCCCGAAGGACGACGCGCAGAACCTCCCCGTCACCGTCCACGGCGACCCGGTGATCGCGCAGGACACCGCGGTGAAGGCGCGCGTCGCCTCCTTCGACGGCTCCGACGACGCCTACTCCTACGCCTTCGGCGACCAGTGGAGCAAGATCAGCACCAGGGTCTCCATCGAGTGCACCCTGAAGTCCAACGGCACCCTGCCCAACGGTGGTGAGCACTCCGTCTGCTCTGAGAAGGAGAGCGGCGGCTACTCGATGGTGATCTACGGCGACAAGCTGACCTTCACCGCGTACGTCGGGGGCGGCTACAAGTCGGCGCAGACCCCGATCGTCTCCGGCCGCTGGTACCACGCGGTCGGCACCTGGGACGGGCAGATGGTCCGGCTCTACGTCGACGGCGTCCTCGCGGCGGAGGCCCCGGCCGCCGGCGCGCTCGGGCTGCCCGGCGGCGCCGCCCGCAACGCCTTCTACCTCGGTGCCGACGCGGTCAACCAGTTCTGGGCGCCGGCCTCGGTGCTCAACGCCCGGATCTACTCGAAGGTGCTGACCCTCGACGAGGTCAAGGCGCTCAACATCGCCGCCTTCGGCGACATCCGTGACGCGGGCGTCGCCGTCACCTCGACTGTCCCGGCCGAGGGCGCCCACCTCAGCCGCCCGACCGAGTTCCAGATCAAGGTCACCAACCAGGGCAACGCCACCGGTTGGCGCTACCTGCTCGACGGCGAGCCGGTCCAGGTCGGCCAGGAGATCGGCGCCGGCCTGAAGTCCGGCAGCCACACCCTGCAGATCTCGGCGACCGACGTCTTCGGCAAGCCGGTCAGCAGGACCGTGACCTTCACCTCCGACGCCATTCCGACCAGCGGCGGCACCGACGTCGGTCAGGGCAGCGGCCGGGTGACCCTTTCCGCGATCGCCCACGACCCCGACGGCGGCGAGGTCACCACCACCTTCAAGCAGGCCACCCCCAGCGTCCCGACCGGCGGCGTCCAGGGTGTCGTCCCGGTGATGCCGTCCACGCTGGACTTCTCATACACCGAGGGCAGGCAGATCGGCACCGCGCCGCGCCCCGGCCGCGCGGCCATCGACAGCCCCTCCACGGGCGACATCCCCTTCCAGCGGTACGACGTCCAGGTGCCGGCGTCGGCCGAGCGCCGCCAGATCCTGTGGAGCGGTGTGGTCGACCCCGCGCGGGAGGCCGCGCTGCACGCCTGGAACAGCACCACCCAGGCGTGGACCGAGCTTGCCACCGCCCGTGGCCAGGCCGAGGGCGAGACCGCGCTGAAGGCCGTCGTCCGGCCGGAGCTGGTCGACAACGGCGTGGTCCACGTCCTCGTCACCGGCCAGGACCCGTTCGCCGACGACCTGGCATCCCGGGACGCCACCGCCGGCACCCCGGCCAACCGGGACCACTTCGAGGACCCGTCGGACTACGACTTCTCGCTGGCCCACTTCACCGACACCCAGTACCTCGCCGAGGGCGCGGTCGGCGGCACGTACGACGACTTCGACGGCATCGACGAGCCCAGCGACAAGATGACCATGGAGGAGCAGGCGCTCTGGGCAAAGTCCTACCGGGACACCACCCGGTGGCTGGCCGACAACGCCGCCAAGCGGAAGATCGCGTACACCGCCCACACCGGTGACATCATCGAGAACGACTACTACGACCCGCTGGCCACCGACGCCACCGGCAAGCTGCTCCGCCCCGGCCTGAACGAGCAGGTGACCAAGGAGTTCCAGTTCACCGCCGAGGCGCAGCGCACCCTGGACACGGCCGGGCTGGTCAACCAGGTCGTCGCGGGCAACCACGACAACCAGCTGGGCGCCGAGACCGGCCCGACCTCGCGGTTCAACCAGTACTACGGCCCGGAGCGCTACTACGAGGCCGCCAAGCTGTGGCCGGCCGGGTACAAGGCGTCGTACCACGCCTGGGACGAGACCACCGACGACTCCGGCGCCGTGGTCACCCGCGGCAAGGACAACCAGAACAACTACGTCCTCTTCTCCGCGGGCGGTCTGGACTTCGTCGCGGTGGGCCTCTCCTACGGCGTCACCCAGGCCGAGGCCGACTGGGCCAGCTCGATCTTCCGGCGCTACCACGACCGGAACGGCATCCTGCTGACGCACGCCTACCTCGCCCCGTCGAGCACGCCGGACGGCCGAGGCGCCAACTTCTCCACCGACGGTTCGCGGGCCTTCTCGAGCATCGTCGCGGCCAACCCGAACGTGTTCCTGGTCCTCGCCGGCCACGAGCACGGCGTCGGCACCAACCTCAAGACCGGGGTCGGCGTCACCATCGAGCACAAGGTGGTCGAGCTGCTCGCCGACTACCAGTTCTACAAGATGACCGCGGGTGAGCTGTGGCCCGAGAAGGTCGACGCCAACGGCAACCTCGATCTCGACGGCGACGGCACCATCGACCACAAGAAGGGCGACCTGCTGCAGTTCGGCGCCAGCTTCCTGCGGCTGCTGCAGATCGACGTCGACCGGGCCCAGATGAGCATCGACACCTACTCGCCGATGCTCGACAACTTCGGTGCCACCGAGTACGACGACCGGAAGCGCTACAACGGCGCGGAGGACAACATGGTCCTGCCGATCGACCTGTCGTCGCGCAAGACCAGCTTCAGCACCGGCAGCCTCGTCCTGGTCACGCCGACCGACACGGTGATCGGTCAGGACACGGCCAGGTCGGGCTGGCCGGCCACGGTGACGTGGAACGGCCTGACCGAGCGCGAGCTCTACGCCTGGACCACCACCAGCCGCACCGGCGACGGTGACCAGGTGGGCTCGGTCGACCAGTTCGGTGGCATCTTCATCGCCACCGCCGCCGGCACCGACGTCACCGCCCCGGTGCTGACCGTCCCCGCCTCGACGTCGGTCAAGCAGGGCGAGGCCTTCGATCCGCTGGCCGGGGTCACCGCGGTGGACAACACCGACGGCGACGTCACCGACCGGATCCAGGTGATCGGCACCGTCGACACCGCCACCCCGGGCGGCTACGCGCTGACCTACCTGGTCTCCGACACCAACGGCAACCAGGCGGTCGCCAACCGGGTGGTCACCGTCACCGCGGCCCCGACCGTGGAGCGCACCCCGACCTCGGTCCGCGTCAACGACGTACAGGTCAACTGGAAGCAGACCGTGAAGCTGACCGCCACGGTCACCCCGACCAAGGCGACCGGTCCGGTGCAGTTCATGATCGGTGAGGACGTGCTCTGCGAGGCCCAGGTCAAGAAGGGCACCGCCTCCTGCACTGTCCGTATGCTGCCCAACCCCGGCACGCACAAGGTGCGGGCGGTCTACGGCGGCGACGAGACCCACGCGACGTCGTACGCCGAGTTCACCCTGACGGTGGTCGACCGGAAACGCTGATCGAGCGGGTTCACAGGAGAATCCCTGAGCGGGGCCGGTCCCATCGGGCCGGCCCCGCTTCCGTACCGGCGGCACCGCCTCCGCCCCCGGGGCGGCGGCCGGGGATCGCGGGGACGTTGTCCCCTGCGGGCAACCCCGGAGCGACCTGGTGGTCATCCCCGATGTCCGGACCGGCGAGCGTCGTTAGCGTCGGTCGGGAATGGACAGTCGACCCACGGGGAGGACGTTCGAATGACCCAGCCACACCCCCGGCGGGCGGCCCGATGAGGCGGCTCGCCACCGCGACCAGCGCCGTGGTCCTGGTCGCGGCCGGTCTCACCGCCACCACCGGCCCGGCCGCCGCCCACGGCGACGGCTACTCGGCCCTCATCCAGCGCGCCTCGTACGGCGTACCGCACATCACCGCCCGCGACTTCGCCAGCCTCGGCTACGGCGTCGGCCACGTCCAGGCCGAGGACAACATCTGCATCATCGCCGAGACCATCGTCACCGTCCGAGCCCAACGGTCCCGCTGGTTCGGTACGACCGGGGAGGCCGCGGCCAACGTCACCAGCGACCTGTTCCAGCAGAAGGTCATCGACGACCGGGTCGTCGAGCGGCTGCTCACCGGCCCCCGCGACGGCGTGCGCTCGCCCTCGGACGAGGTACGCGACCAGCTGCGCGGCTTCGCCGCCGGCTACAACGCGTACCTGCGACGCACCGGGGTGGCGAACCTGACCGACCCGGCCTGCGCCGGCAAGCCCTGGGTGCAGCCGATCACCGAACTGGACCTGTGGCGGGCGCACTGGACGAACATGGTCCGGGCCGGCTCCGCCGCCCTCGCCGACGGCATCGTCGCCGCCGCCCCGCCGGGCCGGGACGCCCCGGTACGCCCCGGCGAGATCACCGGCCAGTTGCCCGCCCCCGAGGCGGCGGCCCTGGTCGCCGCCACTGACGGCGCGCCGGCCGGGGTGGGCAGCAACGCGTACGCGCTCGGGCGCGCCGCCACCGCCGGCGGGGCGGGCATGGTGCTGGCCAACCCGCACTTCCCCTGGGACGGCCCGGACCGGTTCTACCGGATGCACCTGAAGATCCCCGGCCGCTACGACGTCGAGGGGGCGGCCCTGGTCGGCGACCCGCTCATCGAGATCGGCCACAACGGCCGGGTGGCCTGGAGCCACACCGTCTCCACCGCCCGCCGCTTCGCCTGGCACAAGCTGACCCTCGTCCCCGGCGACCCGACCAGCTACCTGCACGACGGCAAGCCCCGGAAGATGACCGCCCGCACGGTCACCGTCCAGACCCCCGGCGGGCCGGTCAGCCGTACCCTCTACGACACCCACTTCGGCCCCGTCGTCGTGGTGCCCGGCCGGTTCGACTGGACGGCCGACACCGCGTACGCGATCAGCGACCCCAACGCGGCCAACAACCGCACCCTCGACGGCTGGCTCGCCATGGGCCGGGCCCGGTCGGTGGCCGACCTGCGGGCGGCGCTCGACCGGCGGCAGTTCCTGCCCTGGGTCAACGTCATCGCCGCCGACAGCGCCGGCAAGGCCCTCTACGCCGACCACTCCGTCGTACCCCGGATCACCGACGACCTCGCCGCCGCCTGCATCCCCGCCGCCTTCCGCGACCTGTACGCCGGCAGCGGCCAGGCCGTCCTCGACGGCTCCCGCTCCGCCTGCGAGCTGGGCCGGGACCGGGACGCCGCCGTGCCGGGCATCCTCGGCCCGGCGCACCTGCCCACCCTGGTCCGCAGCGACTACGTGACCAACTCCAACGACAGCTACTGGCTGGCCAACCCGGCCCAGCCCCTGGAAGGCTTCCCCCGCATCATCGGCGCCGAGCGCACCGAACGCAGCCTGCGTACCCGGCTCGGGGTCCACCAGGTGCGGCAGCGCCTCGCCGGCACCGATGGGCTCCCCGGCACCCGCTTCACCACCGCGAACCTGTGGACGGTCACCCTCGGCAACCGCGCCTACGGCGGCGAGCTGGTCCGCGACGACCTGGTCAGATCGTGTACGGCCCACCCGGTCGCCACCGCCTCCGACGGCACCCGCGTCGACCTGACCGCCGCCTGTGCCGCCCTGCGCGGCTGGGACCTGCGGGTCGACCTGGACAGCCGGGGCTCGCACGTGTTCACCGAGTTCGCCCGCGCCGGCGGCCTGCGCTTCGCCGACCCGTTCGACCCCGCGAACCCGCTCACCACGCCGAGCCGGCTCGCCGTCGACGACCCCCGGATCCGGACGGCCCTGGCCGACGCCGTCCAGCTGCTCGACGGCATCCCGCTCGACGCCCGCCTCGGCGACATCCAGACCGAGCCGCGCGGCGCCGAACGGATCCCCATCCACGGCGGCTGGCCCGAGGCGGGCGTGTTCAACATGACCATCAACGTGGTGGAGCCCGGCGTCGGATACCCGAAGGTGCTGCACGGCACCTCGTTCCTGATGGCCGTCGAGCTGGGCCGGGACGGGCCGTCCGGCCGGCAGATCCTCACCTACTCCCAGTCGGCCAACCCGAACTCACCCTGGTACGCCGGCCAGACCCGGCTGTACTCGGGCAAGGGCTGGGACACCGTCAAGTTCACCGAACGGCAGCTCAAGGCCGACCCGAACCTGGTCACGTACCGGGTGGGGGAGCGCCGCAGCTGAACAGCGTGAATGACCGGTGCGGGCCGATGGCGACGTGCCGCGGCCCGCACCGGCCTTCGATCGAGCCTGTCCTGGACGTCGACCAATGCGGAAACCAGGTGAACACGACCGTGGGCGGCATCGTCGCAGCGCAGCGGTACTGAGCGGCGTGCGCGCGTCGGCTATGGAGACTGCGCCGGGCCGGGTGCGGGGCGAGGAGCCGTTGTGCCGGTGGGCGCCGCCCTGTCAAGCCTCTGTTCAGCCCGCCGCCGTCCCGGTAAGGCTGTCGCATCCACGACAGTCGACATTGGTGAGCAGGCGGCCACCATCCGCGCATGATGCTCTTCGTCTTTTGTGGCAATTCTGCCCCGACCAGGGCAAATGCCTCCACTCGGCCGGTAGTTGCTTGGGGCAAAGTATCGGCACTAAGGGCGATTGATATCGCAGACGGGGGAGCGGCGACCAGCCGATCGGTTGCCCTTCTCTGGTCCCGTGGCCGGGACCCTGAGCGGTAGTGTCCCAGGAACCGCTGGTGGGGTGCTGGCAGAGGCTGAATCGGGAGCCGGTCTTGACGACCGTGGCGTGTTGTGCCCGCCGCATAGCATCAGGCCCAGCGCGACCATGACGGCCAAGGGGCCGAGCTGAAGCAGGGCGTAGACGCGCCGAGAAAGAACTGGGGAGATTCAGTGGGAGTCAGCCTTACCAAGGGTGGGAACGTCTCGCTTACCAAGCAGGCCCCTGGCCTGGCCGCCGTAACGATCGGTCTCGGGTGGGATGTCCGCACCACGGATGGCCAGGCCTTCGACCTGGATGCCAGCGCCATCGCCTGTGACGGCGTCGGCAAGGTGCTTTCCGACAAGCATTTCGTCTTCTTCAACAATCTGGTGAGCCCCGATGGCTCGATCGAGCACACCGGCGACAACCTCACCGGCGACGGCGACGGCGACGATGAGCAGATCAAGGTGAATCTGGTCGGGGTGCCGGCCGAGGTCGCCAAGATCGTCTTCCCGGTGTCCATCTACAACGCGGAAGCTACTGGTCAGACCTTTGGTCAGGTCCGAAATGCGTTCATCCGCGTCGTGAACCAGGCCGACAACTCGGAGATGGCGCGCTTCGACCTGTCCGAGGACGCGTCGACCGAGACCGCGATGGTCTTCGGCGAGCTGTACCGAAACGGCGCGGAGTGGAAGTTCCGTGCCGTGGGCCAGGGCTACGCCTCCGGGCTGGGCGGCATTGCCCGCGATTTCGGCGTAACCGTCTGACTCCTTGCGGTCATGGGGCACCGCGCGTAGCCATCACCCCCTCGGGCGGCTCCGGATGTGCGGGCGTCAACTCTGCCCCGTCACAGCTCGGGTGGCAAGGGCGGCGAGAAGCGCCGCCGCAGCAAAGGAAAGCTTCAGGAGGATCCACATGGGTGTCAGCCTCAGCAAGGGCGCGAACGTCTCTCTCACCAAGCAAGCTCCCAACCTGACGGCGGTGGTAGTGGGGTTGGGCTGGGACGCCCGTACGACGAGTGGCGCGTCCTTCGACCTGGATGCAAGCGCGCTGATGCTCAACGCCTCCCGCAAGATCTTGTCGGACCAGCATTTCGTGTTCTTCAACAACCTGGTCAGCCCCGATGGCTGTGTGGAGCACACCGGGGACAACCTGACCGGTGACGGCGATGGCGACGACGAGTCGATCAACGTGAATCTCGCCGGGATGTCGACAGAGGTCGACCAGGTTGTGATCGCTGTCTCGATCTACGACGCCGACGTTCGTGGGCAGTCTTTCGGTCAGGTCCGCAACGCCTACATCCGGATCCTGAACCAGACCGACGGCAACGAACTCGCGCGCTACGACCTGTCCGAAGACGCGTCGACCGAGACCGCGATGATCTTCGGAGAGCTCTACCGCCACGGTGGCGACTGGAAGTTCCGGGCGGTCGGTCAGGGCTACGCCTCCGGTCTGGCCGGTATCGCCCGGGACTTCGGCGTCAACGTCGGCTGATTCACCCCGCCGCTGCGGTTGGCACTGCCGGGGAACCTGGAGAGGAGTGCCACGTTCGGCGTCATTCGCCGAACGTGGCGCACTCACAGAACCACCAACTGGGCAGGGCTCCCCGCGCCCCCGCAATTGTTACCACGTAATTAAGGAAAAGCTGTGCTACTGAGAAACTTCGGGGGGTCCTTCGCCCTCACCGCCGTGGGCCTCACCCTGGCCCTGCTCTACGGCGGTCCCGCCGCCTTGGCGATCGCGGCGATTCTGGCCATCCTGGAGATCTCGCTGTCCTTCGACAACGCCGTGGTGAACGCGACGGTGCTGGAGAGGATGAGCCCCTTCTGGCAGAAGCTCTTCCTGACCGTCGGCATCGCGATCGCCGTCATCGGCATGCGGATGGTGTTCCCGCTCATCGTCGTCGGCGTCACCGCACAGCTGTCACCCGCCGAGGCAATCACGCTCGCGCTTGAGAAAGGCGACCCGGCGACGCCTGGGACGTACGGGTACCTGCTGAATGAGGCGCACCCGGCGATCGCCGCCTTCGGTGGCGTCTTCCTGCTGATGCTGTTCCTCGACTTCGTGTTCGAGGAGCGCGAGATCAAGTGGCTCTCCTGGCTGGAGCGTCCACTTGCCCGCATCGGCAAGCTTGACCAGCTCTCGGTCGTCGTGGCAATGGTCGCGGTGGTGATCGTCGCCTACGGCTTCGCGCCGCCGGGGAAGACGGCCACCGTCCTGGTGTCGGGCATCCTCGGCATGGTCACGTATGTCCTGGTCAACGGGCTCGGCGAGCTGTTCGAGGCTGACGAGGACGCCGACGAGGTGCAGAACCTGCCCGGGATCCACGGCGGGCTGGAGCGGATCGAGCAGGCAGCCAACCGGGGCGGCATCGGCCGGCTCGCCGCGAAGACCGGCAAGGCCGCCTTCTTCTCCTTCCTCTACCTGGAACTCCTCGACGCCTCCTTCAGCTTCGACGGGGTCATCGGCGCCTTCGCCATCACTTCCGATCCGATCATCATGGCCATCGGTCTGGGCATCGGCGCGCTCTACGTCCGATCGCTGACGGTCTACCTGGTACGCCAGGGCACGCTGCGCGAATACGTCTACCTCGAGCACGGCGCTCAGTGGGCCATCGGTGCCCTGGCCGTCCTGCTGCTGTGCACCATCAAGCTGGAGATTCCCGAGGTCGTCACGGGCCTCGTCGGCGTCGGCCTCATCACCTCCGCCTTCCTGTCGTCGATCATCCGCAATCGGCGCAGCTCCGGCAGGGACGGCGAGGACGCCGAACCGCGCGAGCTCAGCCCCGTCTGACGATCCGTTCCGCACTGCCCACTACGAGCCGTCCTGGCGGACGCTCCAAGGAAAGAGTTGTCAACTATGGCGATTGACTACAACAAGCGGCCGAAGACCCCTTCCCCACCAGCGGGAGCAGGCCAGGGGACACCGGTCTCGTTGTCGAAGGTGACCCTGACCAAGGCCGCTCCAGCGGTCTCCCTGACGAAGCAGGGATCCGCCAGCGGTGTGCTGCGGATCAATCTGAACTGGAATGCGCGCCCGCCCGGACAGGGCGGTGGCATCTTCAGACATCGCGCCGGTTCGATCGACTTGGATCTCGGCTGCCTGTACGAGTTCACCGACGGCTCCAAGGGCGTGGTCCAGGCGCTGGGAAACGCCTTCGCCGCGCAGCCGTACGGCGCTCGAGAGCCGGTCATCTGGCTCGACGGCGACGACCGGTCCGGCGCGAACTCCGCCGGCGAGAACCTGTTCATCAACCTGGCCTACACCGCTCAGATCCGGCGGGTGCTGGTGTTCGCCCTCATCTACGAGGGGGTGCCCAACTGGGCGGCCGCCGACGGGCTGGTGACGCTGTACCCGGCCAACGGCCCGCAGGTCGAGGTGCGTCTGGACGAGCCCCGGGACGGGGCCCGAATCTGCGGTATCGCCATGCTCGAGGCGACCAACGGCGACCTGTCCGTGCGCCGGGAGGTCAGGTACGTCAACGGGGCCCAGGACGCTCTCGACCGCGCGTACGGGTGGGGGATGAACTGGCGCTCGGGCCGCAAGTAGCGAGCAGAGCAGCAGGCAACAGCACGGACACCGACTGTGCCGCCCCAGGGCGGTCAGCGAGAGGAAGGTGCACGACCATGACCGTGAGCTTGACCAAGGGACAGAAGGTCTCCCTGACCAAGGCCGGCGGTGGCGCGCTGACCCGGGTCCGGATGGGCCTGGGTTGGGATGCCGCCCCCAAGAAGGGCCTGTTCGGCACGAGGAAGCAGACGATCGATCTCGACGCGTCGTGCCTGCTCTTCGGCGCCGGCGGAGACCTGGTCGACCAGGTCTGGTTCCGGAAGTTGAAGAGCCGCGACGGCGCGGTGCGGCACACGGGAGACAACCTGACCGGCGACGGCGACGGCGACGACGAGTCCATCGAGGTGGACCTCCCTCGCCTCTCCGCGGCGGTCAAGACGCTGGTCTTCACCGTGAACTCGTTCACCGGCCAGGACTTCTCGCAGATCGAGAACGCGTTCTGCCGGCTGATCGACGAGTCCACCGGACGCGAGGTCGCTCGCTACGACCTGACCGGGTCCGGCCGGCACACCGCGCAGATCATGGCGAAGCTGGTCCGCGAGGAGCAAGGGTGGTCGATGACGGCGATCGGGGCGGCGGCCTCCGGTCGGACCTTCCGTGACCTCCTCCCGGTGATGGCCGCGCACCTCTGAGACGCGGACCGCGTCCGCACAGCACACATCGATCAACACCCCTTAGTACGTCAAAGGAGCATCGGCGATGTCCGAACTCGACCTCGGCGCGTCTGCCACACCGACCGTTCCCGCTCCGTCCGGCGACGGCGCGCTGGTCCTCACTCCGCCGGCACCGGTGGTGGTGGTGGAGAAGGAGCAGGCCGCCGGTGCGGTCGCGGTGGACGACGCCAAGCAGCGGGAACTGCGCAGCCGGGCGGAGGCGTTCGCCGCGGAGCTGGCCGCCCTGGACACGCGCTCACCTGCCTTCAGCGACAAGGTGAACGCCATCACCTCCATGGGCGAACGGGAGGTCCGCGCGTCGGCGAGCGTCTCCAGCCGGATGCTGGATCGCCCCGCCGCGGCCGTGCGATCCGGGCGGGGAGGCGGTGGATCGGACGCCCAGACCCGCGTCGCGAACACCCTGGCCGAGCTCCGGTCCACGGTCACCGAGCTGGACCCGGCCCGCGCCGACCTGACCGGAGCGAAGCGGGTCCTCAAGTTCCTGCCCGGCGGTGACCGCCTCCAGCGTTACTTCGCCCGCTACCAGTCCGCACAGAGCCACCTCAACGCGATCATCAAGGCGCTCGAATCCGGGCAGGACGAGCTGCGCAAGGACAACGCCAGCATCGAGACCGAGAAGGCGAACATGTGGGCCATGATGGGCAAGCTCGCCGAGTACAACGAGCTCGCCACTGCCCTCGACGCCGCCGTCGAAGCCAAGGTGGCCGCGCTGGAGGCGGCTGGCCGAGGCGAGGACGCCAACACGTTGCGCTCCGACGCGCTGTTCCCGATCCGGCAGCGCCGGCAGGACATCATGACCCAGATGGCGGTCGCGGTGCAGGGCTACATGGCGCTCGACCTGGTTCGGAAGAACAACATCGAGCTGATCAAGGGGGTCGACCGGGCGCAGACCACGACCATCGCCGCACTGCGTACCGCCGTCATCGTGGCGCAGGCGCTGGCCCGGCAGAAGCTCGTGCTCGACCAGATCACCGCCCTGAACACGGTGACCTCCGACCTCATCGAGTCCACCTCGGTTCAGCTGCGGATGCAGGGTGCCCAGATCAGCCAGCAGGCGGCGAGCACGACGGTCGAACTCGGCAAGCTCCAGGCCGCCTTCGACAACATCTTCCAGACGATGGACGCCCTCGACACGTTCCGGAGCCAGGCGCTGGACAGCATGGCCCAGACGGTGAACGCGCTGGAGGGGCAGATCGAGCGCGCCAAGCCGTACCTTGAGCGGACCCGGCGCGGCGAGGGCCAGCCCTCCGCCTAGGCCGTCTTGAACCGGCAAATCGGAAGAGTGGGACACGGATGGTGAGCTGGTTCCGCCGACGGCGGGAGGATGCTCCGACGCCGCCGGACGCGCCGCCGGAGGACGATCCGGCGGCGCTCGGCGAGCAGCTGCGAGGGCTCGTCCGCTTCATCAACGAGAGCTCCGGCCGCCTGCCCGGGGAGTCGGTGGTCACCGCCCGCCGGATCACGGACGTGCTGCGGGAGATCATCGACAGCGCCGAGGTGCGTGCCCTCGACGTGTACGCGGTCATCTCGGTGAAGGCGACGGTGGGGGACTACCTGCCGGCGACGCTGACCCGGTTCCTGGCCATCGACCCCAGTCAGCTCAACGTGCCCAGCGCCGCCGGCCCGACCCCGGTCGAATCCCTGCAGGTCCAGCTCGATTCGCTGCTCGATTCCGTCGTGGACCTGTTGGCCGCGACGCGAGCGCACGACGCGGACGCCCTTGCGGCGCACGGCAGGTTCCTGCACACGAAGTTCTCCCGATCGGACCTCGAAATCTGATGGCAGTGATGAAGCGCGGGGCCAACGTGGCCCTCACTCGCGAGATACCCGACCTGACCGGCATCGTCATCGGGGTCTTCTGGGATGCCGGGTCCGAGGCCGTCCTCGCGGAGAATCTGGTGGCCGCGACCATCCTGTGCGACTCGGCCAGCCGGGCCGTCTCCGACGAGCATTTCGTGTTCTTCAACCAGCTGAGTTCCCCGGACCTGACCGTCCGGCAGTTGGCGGAGGTGCTCGGCGCGGACGACGAACAGATCGAGCTGGACCTCGACCAGGTCCCGGCTGAGATCAGCCGGATCGTGGTGGTGGTGTACGTCAACGAGGGCCCGGTGCGTCGCCGCGCACTGGGGCAGTTGAAACACTGCGGCATCCGGGTGATGAACCTGGCTGACAACCGGGAACTCGTCCGGTCGGAGAACCTGGCCCAGTGGCTGACCAACGAGACCGCGCTCGCCCTCGGCGAGGTCTATCGGCGGGGCACCGAGTGGAAGTTCCGGGTCATCGGTGAGGGCTACACCAGCGGCATTGCCGGCATCGCCGCCGACTACGGGGTGACCATGTGAGCATTCCGGATCCCCGGAACGCGGTGCGCCGGCACGACCTGCCGTTCCTGCGGCGCCGCGTCCGACCGGCAGCCGCCCCGGTGCCCGCTCCGACGCCGGCCCGCGTGCCCGCTCCGACGCCGGCCCGCGTGCCCGCTCCGGCGCCCGCCTCGCCGCCCGGCGGAGCCTCGCTGGACCTTTTCCCGGCAACACCCGCACGGCCGGCGGCGGCACCGCGGCCCGCTGCCACGCCGGCCCGTAAACATCCCGTCCGCCGGGCGCAGGCCGGCACCAACGTGCTCACCCCGGCCGCGCCGGCGCTGACCCTGACCCGACTCCAGTCCGGCATCGGCACGCTCACCATGCAGGCGCGGTGCGCGGCTGACGTGGGCGATCTCCGGCTGGGCTGCGCGTACCAGCTGCGCTCGGGTGAGACCTCGACGGTGCACCCGACCGACGGGCGCGACCTCGGCCCCCGCGGGTCGGCGCGCCCGGTGATCGTCGCCCGCCGGGACCGGTACGACGAGATCAGCCTCGACCTGCGGCAGTGCCGGGAGATCGAGCGCCTGATCGTCTACGGATTCTCCGAACGGGACCTGGCGCTGCGCTGGGGCGGTGCCCTCGTCGTCACGGCCTTCGGTGGTGCCCGGATCGAGTTGCCCCTCGACGGCCCGCCGTCCCCCGGCGTGCGGGTGATCCTCTCGCTCTACAACATTCGCGGAGAGTTCGTCCTTCGCTCCGAGATGGAAATGGTCGACGGCTCGGTGCGCGAAGCCTGTCGCGCCTACGGCTTCGACCGCATCACCTGGCTGGACGCGCAGACGCCCCTTGACTGAGAGCCGGCAGGGGGCAGCAGGCAACTCCCGACCCGGTGCCGGCAGCAACGAACGGAACCCACGATGCGGCACTACGACTTCCTGCCCGGCTCGGAACGAGAACGGCTCTTCTTCCGCGCTCCGGAGCACTTCACCCCCGACGACCGGCTCGACGTGCTCGGGGCCGCGCTCGGCGCGACCCTGTACTGCCCGGCGACCCGACCGCAGCTCGCCGCCGACCTGGCCACGCGGGTCACCCAGGGCCTCATGAGCGTGGTCGTATGCCTGGAAGACGCGATCGCCGACGAGGACCTTCCCGTCGCCGAACGGAATGTCGTGGCGCAGCTTCGCGCGTACGCCGAGACCGGCGCGGACGCGCCGATGATCTTCGTCCGGGTCCGGTCGGCACACCAGATCCCGTTGATCGTGAACGGCCTCGGGGAGCACGTCCGCGTGCTGTGCGGGTTCGTGCTGCCGAAGTTCACGCAGGAGACCGGGCCGGCCTTCCTCGACGCCGTCACCGAGGCCAGCGCGCTGGTCGGTCGTCGGCTCCTCGCGATGCCGGTCCTCGAGTCGCCGGACGTCATCTTCGCCGAGTCACGGACCAGCGTGCTCCTCGGAGTGCGACAGCTGCTGATGAAGCACCGGGAGCACGTTCTCGCGGTCCGGATCGGAGCCACCGACCTGTCCGCCGCGTACGGGCTGCGCCGCTCCCGGGACCTCACGGTCTACGACGTGCGGTTGATCGCCGACCTCATCGCCGACGTCGTCAACGTGCTGGCCCGCACGGACGACAGCAGGTTCCTGGTCACCGGCCCGGTCTGGGAATACTTCTCCCACGCAGAACGCATCTTCAAGCCCCAACTGCGGGAGTCACCGTTCCTGGAGTCGGCCGAGCGGACGCTCCGCGCCGAGCTGATCGCCAAGGACCTCGACGGCCTCATCCGTGAGGTCACGTTGGACATGGCCAACGGGCTGACCGGCAAGACAGTCATCCATCCCAGTCACGTCGCCGTCGTGCACGCGCTGTCGGTGGTGACGCACGAGGAGTACTGCGACGCGGTCGACATCCTCGGCACCCAGGCGCGGGGCGGGGTGAGCGCGTCGACGTATCGGAACAAGATGAACGAGAGCAAGCCGCACACCGCGTGGGCCGAGCGGATCATGCAGCGTGCGTACGTGTTCGGCGTCGCCGACGAGAACGTCTCGTTCGTCGACCTGCTGGGCGCGGGGCTGCAGCGGTGAGCGAGGTGTGGGGCGGCCAGTGGGTCGCCGAACGGCTGCGGCTGCGCCTCGCCACCGGCTCGCCCGCCTCCCCGCTGGCGCTGACCGACCTGGTGGGGCTGGCTCTTCGGCGCAACCCGCGCCGCACCCACCTGCTCGTGTCGTCCGTGCTCGGCAAGCACGTCCCGACCCACCCGGCAATCGTGTACGGGGCGGGTCGTCTCCTCGGAGCCCTGGCCGCCGACCACATCGCCGGGCGGGACAGCGGCGTCGCAGCGGCCGGTGCCCTGCTGCTCAGGTCCGCGCTCAAGGGCTCACCCGATGCCGCCGCCGAGCTTCTGGCCAGGTGCGCCGAGCACGCCGACAGCCCGCCCGCCGGCTGGCCAGCCGTGATCGAGTCGGTCACCGTGCTCGGCTACGCGGAGACCGCCACTGCGCTCGGACACGCCGTCGCCGACGCCCTGGGCGCGGACTACCTGCACTCGACCCGACGTCGCCCACCGGGGGTGCGCGAGGCCGGCCGTTTCGAGGAGGAACACAGCCACGCCACCCGTCACCTGCTGCTGCCCGAGGACGCGACGATGCTGGCGCGCCACGGGCCGCTGCTGCTCGTCGATGACGAACTCTCCACGGGGCAGACCGCACTGAACACGATCGTCGCCCTGCACGCCCGGGCACCCCGGTCCCGGTACGTGATCGCCACCCTGGTCGACCTTCGCTCGGCCGCCGACCGGGCCCGGATGGCGTCGGTGGCGGCCTCACTCGGGGTCGGCATCAGCGTCGTCGCGCTGGCCGAGGGACACATCCAGTTCCCTCCTGACGCCGCGTCGATCGGCCAGCAGCTCATCACCGATCACGACCTTCCCACCGATCCGCCCGCGGGTCACACCACGCCGCGACGCCTGCCGCTCAAAGGATGGACGGGCGTCCGGGAGGGCGGCCGGCACGGGTTCCACCACCAGGACCGGGCGGCTCTCCGGGCCGCCAGCAGCCGGGTCGCCGCGCAGGCCGCGGGCGTTCTCGCCGGCAACCGGGTCCTCGTGCTCGGGTTCGAAGAGCTGATGTACGCGCCGCTGCTCATCGCGGAGCGGCTCAAGGACCTGCTGCCCGATGTCGACATCCGCTTCTCCAGCACGACCCGGTCCCCCGTGGTCGCGATCGACGAACCCGGATACGCCATCCGTACCCAGCTCATCTTCCCCAGCCACGATGATCCGGCCGACGGGCCGGGGCCCCGGTTCGCCTACAACGTGGCACCCGGGGCAGATCCGGACCACCGCTTCTCCGACATCGTCGTAGTCGTCGACGACGTCGGCGACACCGCCGCACTACACGCCCCGGGCGGGCTGCTCAGCCAGCTCACCGGCTGCTGCGACCAGGTCCACCTGCTGACCCTGCCGTCCTACCTACCCCTGCCGGAGCCCACGCCGTGTCTGCCTGCGCCTTCGCCCATCGCGGCCTGCCAGAACCCCTACACGGACCGAGCTTTGGCAGCTACCACCCTGACGAGGTGGCCTGGCTCCTGACCGACCTGTCGAACGCGGAGCTCGAGGCCCCCACCGAGGAGCGGGAGGAGGCCGTCCAGTCCGGCCGGGCGCACTACGCGGCATCGCTGCCCGTGGAGTACCAGCCGAGCACCGAGTACCAACAGTTGTTCCAACGCGAACTCGCCTCGTCGGCGGCGCAGCTCGCTCGCGCGGTCGGTGTCGTCACGGAGCTGGTTCTCGCCGATCGCGGTAGGGACGCCGTACTGGTGTCGCTGGCCCGTGCCGGCACGCCGGTGGGCGTACTCATGCGGCGGTGGGCCAGGTTCGCGCACCAGCTCGACCTGCCGCACTATTCGTGCAGCATCGTCCGCGGCCGGGGGATCGACACCGTCGCGCTGGCGTACCTCGCTGCGCACCATCGACCGTCGGACGTCGTGTTCGTCGACGGCTGGACCGGCAAGGGCGCCATCTCACGCGAGCTGGCCGATGCCGTCTCGAAGGCAAACGCCGAGCTCGGCCTCGTCGGCGAAGGCCGGTTCGCGGCGGACCTGGCAGTGCTGGCCGACACCGGGCGGTGCGTGGAGATCTACGGCACCAGGGAGGACATTCTGGTGCCATCGGCCTGCCTCAACTCCACGGTGTCCGGCCTGGTCTCGCGGACCGTGCTCAATGACGATCTCATCGGGCCGGGCCAGTTTCACGGCGCGAAGTTCTATTCGCACCTGGCCGGAGCCGACGTGTCCAACCAGTTCCTCGATGCCGTCACCGCCGAGTTCACCGCCGTGGCTGACGAGGTCGCCCGCGACTGGCCGGTGCTGCACGCCGCGGACCGGTCGCCCAGTTGGTCGGGATGGCAGGTGGCGGAGGCCATCAGCCGGGAGTACGGCGTCGGCGACGTCAACCTCGTCAAACCCGGTGTGGGCGAAACAACGCGGGTGCTGCTTCGCCGCATCCCATGGAAGATCCTGATGCGGGCCGACGCGGCCGGAGACCTCCGGCACATCCGGATGCTGGCCGAACAACGGGGTGTCAGCATCCAGCTCGTGGACAGTCTTCCCTACCGCTGCGTTGGTCTCATTCGGCCGAGGCGCGCCACGACGGTGTCGGCGACGAGGGCGGATGGGGGTGCGTATTGAGGCAGCCGGCTGCGCTGCTCGTAGCCAGTGACCTCGATCGCACCCTGATCTACTCGCGGCGCGCCCTGGCCCTGACGGTCGGTGAGCAGCCGCCACTCATCTGCGTCGAGCATCACCGCGGGGAGGGCTCGTCGTTCATGACCGCGCGGGCCGGCCAGCTCATGCGCGACCTGTCCGCCGTGGCAACCGTGATGGCGGTGACCACACGTACTCCTGAGCAGTTGGACCGGGTGCGGCTGCCCGGACGCCCACACCGGTTCGCGGTGGCGGCCAACGGTGGCCTGTTGTTCATCGACGGCCAGGTCGACGCGGGGTGGAGCCGGCAGGTCCGCGGACGCCTGGCCGAATCCGCCTCACTCAATGAGGTGTTGACCTACACCGGCCAGGCGTCGCACCAGCCCTGGATGCTCAGGCTCCGTACCGTCCCGGACCTGTTCTGTTACGCGGAGGTCGACCGCCCTCAACTGCCGGCCGACTGGCTCCTGCAGGCAACCGAGTGGGCTGCCGAGCGCGGTTGGCGCGTGACACTGCACGGGCGAAAGCTCTACTGGTTGCCGAGGACGCTCACGAAGTCCGCTGCGGTTCGGGAGGTCGTCGACCGGATCGGCGCCGGCAGAGTGCTTGCTGCAGGTGACTCGTCGCTGGACATCGACCTGCTGGAAAACGCCGATCTCGGCATCCACCCCCGGCACGGTGACCTGTTCGCCTCGGGCTGGTCCGCGCCGCACGTGACTCCCACGGCCGAGATCGGTGTGCTCGCCGGGCAGGCCATCCTCGAGCGGTTCCGCACCATTGCACAGGAGCACGCCGAGGCGCAGATGGGGTGCCACAGCGGCCGGATCCATCCACTGCGGCGCCCGCAATCTGCTCCTGGTTCAGCCAACCGGAATGGGCGGCAGATCGAACGCGTCGTTGCGCATCCGCAGCAGCGCGTAGGAGGCGCCGGCGAAACCGACGGCGGCGACCCGGAGTCCGAGGCCCTGCGCGACGCAGCCGGGCACGATTCCGGAGATGAACCCGGCCAGGTCCCCCAGTAGGGCGAGCAGCGCGCCGGCGGTGGCCAGCCGTGGCGCGCCACGGCTGGCGACCCAGGCGACCGCGAACGTGGCGGGGATGAGTCCGACCAGGAACGGCGTCTCGATCCATTGCAGTGCCCCGACCAGGTTCAGGTGGTCAGCGGTCTCCTGCGGGAGCATGGGCAGCGGGGCGACGATGGCGAGCAGCACCCGCCAGAATCCCCGCAGGTCCTTCACCGGCCTGCGCGGTCGCCGACGGCCTGGTCCTGCTCGCCCCCGTCGTCGTCCTGCTCGGCCTGGCCGCCGGCATCGGAGTCGTCATCCGGTTCGCCCGGGCTGACGGCATCGCCCGCCAACGCAGCCAGGCCATCGTGCGCGCCCGCGACGCTGGCCTCGGCCGTCCCCGCTGACCACAGCCGAGACGGCCCCGGGCCGGTCCGGCGCACCCGTCGGCTCGACGGTGCGCGGTCTCTTCGGCCGCCGGCGTTGGTCGCCCTGGCCGCCGGGGCTCTTCCCGACGGCCAGGGCCCGCGATCAGCCGTGGGGGGTCAGCCGTTGTCGACAGCGGTGAGTCGCACCGAGGCCGTGTTGTCGGACGGGTCGGCGTCGGTCAGTTCCTGGATCGGGAAGAACATGGCGCCGACCTGGAACGCGGCTACGCCGAGGTCACCGGCCGGCGTCTCCGCGGGGGCGACGACGACCAGGTCGAAGCTGCGCTCCTCGCCCGGCATGAACCGCCGCCCCGGCACGTACAGCCGGGTGTCCGTGGGCGCCGGGCCGCTGTCCGGTTCGGTGGCCCACACCCGCACCCCGTTCGGCAGGGCGATCCCGTCGACCCACAGCTTGTCGTGCGCCGCGTCGCCGGCGTAGCGGATCGTCATCGGCACCCGGCCGAACCAGCGCCCGTCCGCCACCCGGCTCAGGGTGGCGTCGCCGGCGGTGATCGACGCCTTGATCGTGCTGTCCTGGACGTAGGGCTTGGCCGGGTTGAGCTTCCCGTCCGTCGAGCGGAACTGCGTCCCGAAGTCGGCGACGCCCGCCGGCTCCTGCTGGTAGTAGACCGTCGCCTTGACGGTGCCGTTCCCGGCGCGCATCGCGTACGGCCGGACCGCGGTGAGCACCTCGAACGACAGGACGGCCTGCCTGGTCTCCCGGGGCTGCAGGTAGAGCGACGGGGAGCACTCGCTGACCCGCCGGCCGCCGACCATGTCGTCGAAGGAGACGCAGGGCGCGTCCGGCCCGGCGGTGCGGAACGATCCGGCGATCGGCTCCAGGATCCAGAGGCTGAAGCTGTCCGCGGCGTCGCCCAGGTTGGTGACGGTCACCGTCAGCTCGCCCCGGTAGCCCCGCTCCGTCGGGTCGAGGATCAGGCGTCCCGCCTGCACGGACGCCTTCGCCTCCGGCTGGCTCGCCGCGGCCGACCCGGGTGTCGCCGCACCGACGATGGTGAGTGCCGCTGCCCCGATCAGGGCCGCCAGGCCACGACCGACTCGTCTGTTCATGAGTTGTCCTCCCGTGTGTGGCGCGGCGGCTCTCCGCCGCGCCGTTGACGGGGAAGACGTGTGTTCGTCGACGAAGGGTTGCCGGTCGATCGCCGCTCGTTGTGTCGCACGCCCGACAGGGGCCTGCGCTGCGGCAGCCCGCCACTGCCGGCCCACGGCGGGCCAGTTGCCCGCACGGGTAGGGTGCCGGGGACACTGGTTCGGGAGGTGCCTGTCGATGCTCGCGGGACTGTCGGTGCCGCCCGCGGTCGAGGCGGAGCGGGTCATCACCGCCGTGCTGGCCGACCTGCGCTCCGGCGCGCACCGGGGCGTGGTGGTCGACTCCCCACCCGGGGCCGGCAAGTCCACGCTCGTGGTCCGCGCCGCCGTCGAGCTGGCCGCCGCCGGCGAGCCGCTGATCATCGTGGCGCAGACCAACGAGCAGGTCGACGACCTCATCGACCGCCTCGCCCGCAAGGCCCCCGAGCTGCCCATCGGCCGGCTCTCCGCCACCGACTACCAACCCTCGGAGCGGGTCGCGGGCCACGAGACCGTCCGGGTCGCCGCGAAGGTCGCCGGCCTCGCCGGGGCAGCCGTGGTCATCGGTACGGCCGCCAAGTGGGCCACCGTCGGCGAGGGCGTCTGGCCGTGGGCGATCGTCGACGAGGCGTACCAGATGCGCTCGGACGCGCTGCTGCGCGTGGCCGGCCGGTTCGAGCGGGCGCTCTTCGTCGGGGACCCCGGGCAGCTCGACCCGTTCTCCACTGTCGAGACCGCGCGCTGGACCGGCCTGACCTGGGATCCGATGCAGTCGGCGGTGGCCACCCTGCTGCGGCACAACCCGGAGCTGCCCGTACACCGGCTGCCGGTGTCCTGGCGGCTGCCCGCCACCGCGGCGCCGGTGGTGGCGGCGGCGTTCTACCCGTTCACCGGGTTCCGGGCCGGCACCGGGCCCGCCGACCGGGCGCTGTCGTTCACCGAAGCCGGGCCGGGCGACCAGTTCGACGCGACCGTGGAGGTGGCCGCCGCCTCCGGCTGGGCGTTGTACGAGCTGCCGGCCCGGCACACGCCGCGTACCGATGGCGAGGCCGCGGCGGCCTGCGCGGCCCTCGCCCTGCGGGTGCTGCGGCGCGGCGCGGTCGCGATCTCCGAGCAGGCGCCCGACGGCGCGCCCGTGACGGCCGACCGGATCGCCGTCGGCGCCGCCCACCGCGACCAGGTGGCCGCGATCCGCGCCCGGCTCGGCGAGGCCGGCGCGGGCATCACCGTCGACACCGCCAACCGGCTGCAGGGCCGGGAGTACGACGTGACGATCGTGCTGCACCCGCTGTCGGGCCGGCGGGACGCGACCGCGTTCCACCTGGAGTCGGGGCGGCTGTGCGTGCTCGCCTCCCGGCACCGGCACGCGTGTGTCGTGGTGGCCCGGGCCGGGATCGCCGAGCTGCTCGACGCGCACCCGTCGACCGAGCGGGTGCATCTGGACGTGCCGGTGAAGTTCCCGGACGGCTGGGAAGCGAACCAGGCCATGCTGACGATACTCAGGCAGCGGCGCGCACCGGCCTGATCCGTTCGTCGAAGTCTCCGCCCGTCCAGCTCAGAGCACGTAGGTCGCGACGAGCTGGCCGAGCTGGAGAATGTCCGAACCTCCCTTGAACTCGAGCCGGACCTTCCCCAGCCCGCTGAACCACAGGTCGAGTTCGGCGTCGAGGTCGAAGGTGCCGGCGGTCTCGATGGAGAAGGCCTGGATCTTGCTGTACGGAAGGGACGTGAAGTCCCGCTTCTTTCCGGTGATGCCCTGGACATTGACGGCGATCAGCCGCTTGTCGGTGAAGACGACGAAGTCGCGTACCGCCTTGTAGCACGAGACCAGGCGCTCCTGGGGGATCATGAGCGGAGCGACCAGAGGCATGATGTCCTCGGGCCTGGCCGGGTTCAGTTTGAAGACAGAGCCGTTCGAGAAGTCGATCATGGCTGCACATTCTAGATCCACCCAGCCCGGACACCCACGGGCCACCATCGCCGTCCTGCGGCGATGCGCCTGTCACGCAGCTCAGGCCGCCGTACCCCTGCGGGGCGGGCCGGCCATGCGGGGAGGGCTCGCTCCCCTCCGTTCGGCTTCGACGCCCGATGTCGCATAGCTGCGGACCGTCCCGCCGGTGCGCTTCGGACTCCTTCGCGGCATGTACTAGCCTGCGGCGACGAGGGAGGGAGGCGAGCCATGGACCTGGTGCTCGTGCCAGCGAGATGGCTCGCCGAACCCATCGCCCGCGTGCTCGGGGCCGACGGCAGGACGCGACAGGACCGGCGGGACGAGGTGATGCAGGACCTCACCCTGCCCGGCGACGACATCGACGACCTGGGCCTGCGCCACATCGCCCGGTCGGCGGCCTGGTTCGTGATCCTCGCCGCGGGCTTCTTCCTCTCCATGGCGGTGGCGATCCCGATCTCGCTGTTCGTCAAGGAGTTGTCCGACCCGGCGTTCTTCGGGGCCGCGCTGTTCAGCTTCTTCCTGTTCTTCATGGCATGTCTGCACGGCGCGAAGGCGCTGATCGTCCACTACCTGCCCGAACACTGGTGGAACCCGCGCAACCGGGTGTGGCGGGTCGCGATGCTGGCACAACTCCCGGATCTAGCGGTCGCCCTGGCGCTCGCGTACGTGATCGCCACGTCCGTGGTCAGCGACTGACCCGCGCCGGTCCGGTCGGAGCTGGCCCCGATCGACGGAACAACGCCGCGCCGGCGCATGCCGCCGGCAGGTCGTGGCTCAGGTCGCCGTAGCCGGGCCGGGTGGGCCCGCCGCGCCCCGGCGGACGGCCTCGGCCGCCAGCTGCGACCGGCGCCGGTCGTCGTCGCGGCCGGAGCGCCCCACAGCTCGGCGCGGGCCCGAGCGGGCTATCAGAGTGCGCAGAAGGCGAGGGCCGTCTACAAGCCGGGGAAGAACTCCCGGAAGCTGCAGAACAAGCGCAAGCTGAGTAAGGCCGCGGTGCGGGCGAGGAAGGCCGCCAGCAAGGCCCAGCGGCGGTACGACCCGTGGAAGTATGCCGGTGCCGGCTACGCTGCCACCGCGGGAGCCCAGACGGCCTGCAAGTACTCGAATCCGTGCGGCAGCAGGGTGCAGAGGTGGCGAGGAGGTTGGATCTGAGCGACGACCGGGGTCCGGGGGGCCGCCTCTCGGACCCCGGTGGTCGCCTGGTGCGCCTGATGGCCGGTCCCGTGGTGTGGTTGACGGGGCTGGCCGACGACCGGGCGGCGCTATGCCGGCAGACGGTCGAGCGGCCGACCCACTCCGTCGAGGCCAACCTTCGGAACCAGGAGCGAGGCTACGCGTGGACGGTGTTCGGCGCGTTCTGGGCGTTCGGTGGCGTGGCCATTGCTCTGTTACTCGAACCGGTGATCGGAAAGGCGGTCGCCGGCACCCTCTGGGGTGTGGTGATGTTCGGGCTGGTGCTGTCGGCGGTCAGCGCGGGGCTGAGCGGGCTGCGGGCGATGGCGGCGGGCCGGTGGGGCTGGCTGGTGTTTCCCAGTGACGCGGCGGAGAAGCACACCCGGCTGCGGTTGCGCCGGCGCCGGTCATCGCCGGACGCCGCCGGCCGCCGTCTGCGGTTGCTGCGCTGGGCGTGCCAGCCGTGGCGGTGGGATCCGCTGATCGCGGCGGTCGTCGCGATCCCGTTCTACTTCGCCGGCGTGAGCCTTTGATCGGCCCACCAGTGCGGGTCACGCATGTCTCGCTGGGCACGGCTGTACCAGCCGAAGCTCGTCCGTTGGTGGAAGTGACATCAGTGGATCTGCTGGAGTGGCCTGCGCCATGGCTGTCGGGTTGGGCTGGCCGTCTCCTAGGCGTTCGGGGTAGCCGGCAGGAGCGGCGGGACGAGGTGATGGGTCACCTCACCTCACCTCGCCCCGTCGCGCTTTCGCAACTGTGATCCGGCTGGGCCAGTGGTGGTGGCACCACTCCGGTCGAGGTGCTGGCGCCCCTGACCGGCCGGCCGGGATCGCGTTGGATCGTCGGTATGACGAACACGATCTATCCGCCCGAGCCTACCGGGGTGGAGCCGAACAGCTGGCCACGGCGGGTTGCGGGCGGCGCGCTGGCCGCGGTCGCCGCCGCTTGCGTCCTGGTCAGCGCTGCCGTCGTGCCCGCGCGATCCGCGACCGCGGCCCCGCTGGCGGGCAGCGGCTCAGCCGCCGTCATCGCGACCGACAGCGGCCCGGTCAGGGGCATGCTCACCGGCGGCTACCGGTCCTTCCAGGGAATCCCGTACGCGGCGGCTCCGGTCGGCGAGCTGCGCTGGGTCTCGCCGCAGCCGGTCACACCGTGGACGAAGGTGCGCGACGCCACCCGGCCGGGCGACACCTGCGCCCAGCCGGCTGGCATCCCGATGGGCCGGCCGAGCACCTCGGAGGACTGCCTGTTCCTCAACGTGACCACGCCGCGCGGCGGTGGTGACCGGCTGCGGCCGGTGATGGTCTGGCTGCACGGCGGCAGCCTCACCTACGGAGGCGGGGACATCTATTCCCCAATCGGGCTCGTGACCCGCGGGGATGTCGTCGTCGTGACCGTCAACTACCGGCTCGGCGCACTCGGCTTCCTCGCCCACCAGGCCTTCGACGCCGGCGCGAGCCGGTCGGGCAACTTCGGCCTGGAGGACCAGCAGGCCGCCCTCCGCTGGGTACGCCGTAACGCCGCGGCCTTCGGCGGCGACCCGCGCAACGTGACCCTCTTCGGGGAGTCCGCGGGCAGCTTCAGCACCTGCGCACACCTTGCCTCACCGGCGTCGGCGGGACTGTTCGACAAGGTGATCATGCAAAGTGGTCCGTGCACCGCCGGCTGGACCCCGGCCACGACGTCGTCACCGCGACCGCGGGCGGTGGCGCAGCAGGAGGCGCTGGCCCTGGCGAAGTCGCTCGGCTGCGCGGACCCGGCCACCGCGGCGGCGTGCCTGCGGGCGAAGCCGGCCAGCGACCTGCTGGCGGCGGCGGCGTCTCTGCCCGACCTCGGGCCCGTGCTGGGCGGCCCGGTCCTGCCGATCGACCCTGCCGAGGCGCTGGCCACGGGCCGGTTCCATCGGGTGCCCGTGCTCCACGGCTACAACCGGGACGAGGAGCGGCTGCGCGTGTGGGGCCTGGAGGTGTCCGGGGCGAACTGCGGCCCCGGCGTGCCGACGCTGCCCGGCCGGCCGCAGGAGTGCCCGCTGACCGCCGCGCAGTACCTCGACCAGCTCCGCCAGCAGTGGCCCGGCACGGCCGGAAAGGTCGCGGCCCGCTACCCGAGCCGCGGGTACGCGTCACCGAGCGAGGCGCTGGGCGCCGCGCTCACCGACGCCGTCTGGGTCCGGTCAACCCTGGACACCGCTGCGGCGCTGGCCCGCCACACCCCGACGTACGCGTACGAGTTCGCCGACGAACACCCGCCGTTCTTCATCGGGGCGAACCAGCCCAGCTTCCCGCTCGGCTCCTTCCACACCGCCGAACTGCCGTACCTGTTCACCGTCGGCTACGCCCAGCCGCTGTCGGACACCCAGCAGGCGCTCAGCGAGCAGATGATCGCCTACTGGTCCCGATTCGCGCGTACCGGCGACCCGAACGGCCCCGGCACGCCGACCTGGTCGCCGTATGACGGGCGGCACGTGCTCTCCCTCGCCTCGGGCGCGATCCGGCCCGTCAACGCCAAGGCTGCCCACCACTACGCCTTCTGGCAGTCAGTGGACCGCTGATCCTCCGACAGCGCGGGGTTGGAGCGCCGTGCTCCAACCCCGCGCAGCCGGGTCTACTCCCCGCCGACCGCCCACCCGACAGGTCACCCCTTGCGGCCGGTGGTGGCGATGCCCGCCACGAAGTGCCGCTGGGCCAGGAAGAACAGGATGATCATCGGTACGGTGGCGAGCACGCTGCCGGCCAGCACCACCTCCCACTGCTGCTCGCCGCCGTAGCCGAACCGGTCGAGCACCACCTTCAGCCCGCGGGGCAGGGTGTAGAGCTGCTCGTTGCGCAGGTAGATCAGCGGCTTGAGCAGATCCGTCCAGCTCGACTTGAACTCGAAGACGAACGCCACCAGCAGGGCCGGCCGGATCAGCGGGAAGGCCAGCTTCCAGAACAGCTGCGGGTAGCTGGCCCCGTCCACCCGCGCCGCCTCGAAGTACTCGCGCGGCAGCGAGAGCAGAAACTGCCGGAGCAGGAAGATGTAGAACGCCGAGCCGAAGAGGTTTCCCGCCCAGAGCGGCACCTGGGTGTCGACGAACCCGAGCTTCGACCAGATCAGGTAGGTCGGGATCATCGTCACCGCGAACGGCAGCATCATGGTGGCGAGCACCAGCCCGAAGAGCAGATTCCGGCCGGGGAAGCGGAAGTAGGCGAAGCCGAACGCCACCCAGGCGCTGGAGATGGTCACCGTCGCGGCGGCGGCCACCCCGACCACCACGCTGTTGAACAGCCAGGTGAGCAGCGGAACCGCCCGCCACGCCTCGGCGTAGTTGCCCGGGGCGAAGGGCGCGGGCAGGAAACCGGGGGCGAAGACGTACTCCCGGGGGCGCAGCGAGGCACTGACCAGCCAGACGAACGGCAGCATGAAGATGACCGCCGCGCCGACCAGGGCCGACACGAACAGCACCCGCTGCCAGAGCGGTCGCCGGCCGTCCGCCGCGACCGGCCGCCGGGCCGCGGGCGCGGCCGGCTCGTTCCGGGGTACGGCGGTGACGGCGCCCGGGGTGACGGTGGTGCTCATCGGTCGTCCCCCTCGTAGTACACGAACCGGTTACCCAGCTTCACCTGCACCGCCGTGATGATCAGGATGATCACGAAGAGCAGCCAGGCCATCGCGGAGGCGAAGCCCATGTGCAGGAACTGGAACGCTTCCTGGAACAGATGGATCACGTAGAACGACGCCGCGTCGCTGTTGAACGAGCCCTGCGTCTGCCGGTTGCCGAAGTACATCGTGTAGACCTCGGTGAACATCTGCAGCGACGCGATGGTGTTGACGATCAACGTGAAGAACAGCGCACCGGAGATCATCGGCAGGGTCACGTGCCGGAACCGGGCCCACGCCCCGGCCCCGTCGAGGTCGGCGGCCTCGTAGAGGTCGCGGGGCACGTTCTGCAACGCCGCCAGATAGATGATCACCGTGGAGCCGAGGCTCCACAGGCTCATCAGCACGATGCCGGGCAGCACCCAGTCCGGATCGGTGGTCCAGCTCGGCCCCGCGATCCCGACCAGCCCGAGCGCCCGGTTGATCAGCCCGTCCTGGGTGTTGAGCAGCAGCAGGAAAAGGATGCCCACGGCCACCGCCGGGGTCATCACCGGCAGGTAGAACACCGTACGGAAGAAGCCCTGGAGCCGGCCGACCCGCTTGAGCAGCAGCGCCAGCCCGAGCGAGACGACCATCGCCAGGGGGACGTGCAGCGCCGTGTAGTAGACGGTGTTGCCGAGGCTGCGGGCCACCTGCGGGTCCGCCGTCAACTGTCGGTAGTTGTCGAGCCCGGTCCAGCGCGGCGGATTGATCACGTCGTACTCGGTGAAGCTCAGCCAGAGGCTGGCGATCATCGGCCCGGCGGTGAAGGCCAGGAACCCGACGATCCACGGTGCCAGGAACAGGTACGCCCAGCGGGCCTCCCGCCGGGCCAGCGGCCTACGGCACCGCCGGCCCGGCACGGGAGCGGTGGTGGCCATCGCCTACCTCGCGGCCTTGTCCAGCGCGGCGGTCGCCTCCTGCTGCGCCCGGGCCAGTGCCTGCGCCGGCTGGGCCTGGCCGGAGAGCACCCGGTTGACCGCGTCGGTCCACGCCTTGTCGAACTCGGCCCCGGCCGGGGAAGCGGGCATGGCGAACGAGCTGTCCTGGGCCGCCCGAATGGTGGTCACCGCGTCGTCGAAGCGCTGGTTGCCGGTGGGCTGGTACACCTCGTCGAAGATCTTCTGGTCGGCGGCGGCGTTGCCGGTCCAGACCCCGGTGAACGGCTGCCCGGCGGCCTTGCGCGCCTCGGCGCGGGCCTTGGCGGCGGCGAGCCAGGTGTCGACGGTGGTCATCTGCTTGGCGAAGGCGCAGGCGGCGTCGGGATTCTTCGCCCCCTTGGTGATCACCCACGCCTGCCCGTTGGACATGGTCAGCGGCCTGCCCTGCCGGTCGACGAAGGGCTTCACCACCAGCTCGGCCCTGGGGCTGTTCTTGGCGGCCTGGTTGAGGAACCACTCCTCCATCGGCCAGGCGGCGATCTGATTCCGGGCCAGCGGGTTCTGCGCGCCGAAGAAGTCGAAGGTGTCCCGGAAGGACTTGAACCTCCCCCAGCCGCCCTGGTCCTGGATGAGCCTCAGCCCGGTGGCGAGCGCCTCGACCACCTTCGGGTCGTCGAGGTTCGCCTTCGTCCCGTCGTCGGAGATCATGTCGGCGCCGTTGGCCTTGACCCACATGGGCAGGAACTCGGGGATCTTGGGGTCGATGCCGATCCGGGTGAGCTTGCCGCTGGAGACCTTGGCGAGCTTCGCGTTGAGCGCCGGCAGGCCGGCCCAGTCGGCCAGGTCCACGTCGTCGGCGGTCAGCCCGGCCTGCTTGAGCACCGCCTCGTTGAGGTAGAGCACCCGGACGGTGTTGAACTCGGGGATGCCGTAGACCGTGCCGTTCAGGGTGACCTGGTCCCTGGCCGCCGGCCGGTACTGCCCCAGGTCGATGCCCTGCTTGTCGACGCAGTCCGTCAGTGGCTGGATCGAGCCGCGCTTGGCGTACGTGCCGATCAGCTTGCGGTCCAGGTAGACCAGGTCCGGCGGGTTTCCCGAGGCCACCGCCGAGAGGAACTGCTGCTCATCGAAGGAACCCTCGTTGATCTTGAGGTCGACGTCCGGATGATCCCGCTTGAACGTGTCCACCCGGGTCTTCGCGATCTCGTCGGACAGCCCGAAACCCATGGTGGTCAGCGTCCCGCTGCCGGTGGCGCCGCCATCGGCGCCACCGCCACCACCCACCCCACCGCAGCCGGTGATCGCCAGGGTCAGCACCGCGACCAGCGCGGTCGCCCGAAGTGTCCGTGACATCGCCACCTCCTGATGAGAGCCCGCGGGCAGCACTGCCCGCGACCTGCACTTCTCCGGTTCGTGGGAATTCCAAACGTCCGCCGCCCGAGGTAGCTGATCTTGAGAGACGAGGCTGGGCTGAATCACGTGCCGGCTGATCGACGGCGCAGGCGACCGCAGCCGGCCCGGAACGCGAGAGCGCCCCGCGA
>NZ_JBEYER010000022.1:30967-77294 GCF_040634005.1 Micromonospora sp. NPDC007271 | reverse complement strand
CACCAGCCGGCCCGAGCAGGAGTACCTGCTGATGCGGGCGGCGCGGCTGGCCAGCAGGTCCGGTGCGGTGGCGAAGCCGCCGTCGCGGCGCGCCGTCTGACGCGTCGCGGCGGAGCCGTCGGTCGCGCACCTCCGCACCACCCACCCCTCGTCGTACTGGAAGCAGGTTTTCGTGAGCCGGACCCGGCGTTCGTCTTTCCCTGCGGATCGACGGGGGGTGGCGCCGTCCGGGGCCGCCCGGTCCGGCGGCGGATCGACCCGGGCCGTCACCCGTACGCTCAGCGACGACCCGCTGGGCGGGACAGTCCGCCGTACCGTTCTGCCCAGCGGGTTGCGCGTGCTCACCGAGGCGATCCCGGCGATGCGCAGCGTCTCGTTCGGCATCTGGGTGGCCGTCGGCTCCCGGGACGAGACGGGGCCGCAGGCCGGTGCCGCGCACTTCCTGGAGCACCTGCTCTTCAAGGGCACCCGCAAGCGCGGCGCGCTGGAGATCTCCGCGGCGATCGAGGCGGTGGGCGGCGAGACCAACGCCTTCACCACCAAGGAATACACCTGCTACTACGCCCGCGTGCTGGACGAGGACCTGCCGCTGGCCATCGACGTCATGTGTGACCTGGTGGCCGACTCGGTGCTCGAGGACGCCGACGTGGAGACCGAGCGCGGCGTGATCCTCGAAGAGATCGCCATGCACGACGACGAGCCCGGCGACGAGGTGCACGACCTGTTCGCCCGCGCCGTCTACGGCGACCACCCCCTCGGCCGGCTGATCTCCGGCACCGAGGAGACGGTCACCCCGATGACCCGCCGGCAGATCCAGCACTTCTACCGCCGCCGGTACACCCCGCCGCAGATCGTCATCGCCGCCGCCGGCAACCTCGACCACGCCGCCGTGGTGAAGCTGGTCCGCCAGGCGCTGCGCGGCACCCCGCTGGACACCGACCCGGCGGTGCCGGCCCCGCGCCGCCCGGCCACCCCGGCGGTACGCACGAAGCCGGCCACCACCATGGTCGAGCCGAAGGAGACCGAGCAGGCGCACGTGATCCTCGGCTCCCCGGGCATCGACCGCACCGACGACCGCCGTTTCGCCCTCGGCGTGCTCAACAACGTCCTCGGCGGCGGCATGTCGAGCCGGCTGTTCCAGGAGATCCGCGAGCGGCGCGGCCTGGCGTACTCGGTCTACTCGTACGCCAGCCAGTACGCCGACAGCGGACTGTTCGCCGTCTACGCCGGCTGCGCCCCCGGCAAGGTGGACGAGGTGCTGGAGCTGACCAGCGCCGAGCTGGCCCGGGTGGCCGCCGAGGGGATCACCGAGACCGAGCTGGCCCGGGGCAAGGGGATGAGCAAGGGCTCGTTCGTCCTCGGCCTGGAGGACACCGGCTCCCGGATGAGCCGGCTGGCCAAGGGTGAGCTGCTCTACGGCAACCTGATGCCGGTGGACGAGCTGCTCGCCCGGGTCGACGCGGTGACCCTGGACGACGTGAACGGCCTCGCCGCCGAGCTGCTCGGTCGGCCGATGTCCCTCGCGGTGGTCGGCCCCTTCGACGAGTCCGCCTTCGTGGCGTTCCGTTGAGCGGTCCGGCCGGGTGACCGCCTCCCGCTGAGCGGTCCGCCGGGCTGACCGCGTCCGCTGAGCGGTCCGCCGGGCTGACCGCGTCCCGATTGGGATAGGTTGTGCCCCGTGACTGACGAGCAGGAGAAGAACCTGGCCGAGCCGATCCGGGTCGGCGTGCTGGGTGCCCGCGGCCGGATGGGCATGGAGGTCTGCAAGGCGGTCGACGCGGCCGCCGACATGGACCTGGTGGCGATGATCGACCAGGGCGACGGGCTGTTCGCCGCCTCCGACGCCAGCGCCGAGGTGGTCGTCGACTTCACCACCCCCGACGTCGTCATGGACAACCTGCACTGGTGCATCGACCAGGGCATCAGCGCGGTGGTGGGCACCACCGGCTTCACCGAGCAGCGCCTCGACCGGGTGCGCGGCTGGCTGGCGCGCAAGCCCGGGGTGGGCGTGGTGGTCGCCCCCAACTTCGGCATCGGCGCGGTGCTGATGATCCAGTTCGCCGCCCGCGCCGCCCGGCACTTCGAGTCGGTCGAGATCATCGAGCAGCACCACCCGCGCAAGCTGGACGCCCCCAGCGGCACCGCCACGCACACCGCGCGGCTGATCGCCCAGGCCCGCGCCGAGGCCGGTCTCGGTCCCGCGCCGGACGCCACCAGGGACGAGGTGCCGGGCGCCCGCGGCGCCGACGTCGACGGGGTACGTGTGCACGCGGTCCGCGCCACCGGTCTGGTCGCCCATCAGGAGGTGCTGTTCGGCACCACCGGCGAGACGCTGACCATCCGGCACGACTCGTACGACCGGGCCTCGTTCATGCCCGGCGTGCTGCTCGCCGTGCGGGAGGTACGCCACCGGCCGGGCCTCACGGTCGGCCTGGACGCCCTGCTCGACTGAGCCGGGCGGGCTCCCGGCGACGTCCTGCCGCCGAAACCGGTCGTGGCCGGACCCGGCCCCGCCTACGCTCACCCTCATGATCAATTCTGAGCTGCGCGATCGCGCCGGCCGGCACGTGACCCTACGTCCGGTGGACGACGACAACTGGCGGGCCGTGGCCGACGTCGCGCCCCGCGACGACCAGCGGGCCTGGGTGCCCGCCCTGGCCGCCCGCTACCTGGTGCTCACCATGCGCTCGGACGTCTGGACCTCGCTGGCCGTGTACGCGGACGAGACGGTGGTCGGGCATGTCATGTGGGGCGTGGACGATGACGGCTCCCGCTGGATCGGCGGCATGGTGATCGACGCCGCCGAGCAGGACCGGGGTGTGGGCCGGGCCGCCGTACGTACCCTCGCCGACTGGCTCGCCACCGCAGGCCACCCGATCCGTCTCAGCTACCACCCCGACAACGCTCCCGCCGCCGCCCTCTACACCTCCCTGGGCTTCCACCCCACCGGCGCATTCGAGGACGACGAACTCATCGCCGAACTCACCACTGGCTGACCCCCTCTGGGTGCGTTTGTTGCCGCTCCAGCGACAACAAACGCACCCAGATCTCGTCGCTCTCCTGCACCTGGTCCGTCGATCATGGAGTGTGCGCCGCGGCGCAGCCGGTTTCCGACGCCAGCTCCTCGGTCAACTCGCCGCTGGGGAGGGGCTGCCCGCCGGGGTGCGCGGGGCGGGGACGGACGGTGGGGTGGTCAGGGTCAGGTTGGCGGGCAGGGCGGTGACGGTGGGGTGGCCGGAGCGGTCGACGTCCACGGTGACCGGGGTGCCGGCGATCCGCAGGCCGCTGGCGGCCAGCGCGCCCAGCTCGGGGCCGGCGAGCGGGCGTACGTCCACCCGGGCGCCCGGCACGTCGGGGTAGAGGCCGACACCGACCTGGAGCAGGGTCACCGCTGCCGCCGCCGACCACGCCTGCGGGCGGCACGCCGCCGGGTACTCCACCGGGCGGCCGAGCGCCGTCCGGTCGTCGCCGCCGTACAGCTCGGGGAGGCGGTAGTCGAACGCCTCGGCGGCGCCGAGCAGGCCGTCGGCGAGGCCCAGCGCGGCCTCGGCGAAGCCGGCCCGGGCCAGCCCGCCGAGCACGATCGCGGTGTCGTGCGCCCAGATCGACCCGCAGTGGTACGACAGCGGGCTGAACCCGGCGTCGTCGGTGGACATGGTGCGCAGCCCGAAGCCGCCCGCGAGGGCCTCGGTGGACAGCAGCGCCGCCACCTGTGCCGACTCGTCGGCCGACAGCAGCCCGGTGCCGAGCAGGTGACCGATGTTGCTGGTCAGCGAGTCGACCGGCCGCTTGTCCCGGTCCAGCGCGAGGGCGGGCTGCGGCCCGTACCGGCCGTCGACCCAGAAGGCGGCGCGGAACCGTCGGGCGAGTTGGTCGGCGTGGTCGCGCCAGCGGTCGGCGTCGGGGCGGCCGAAGGCGTCGAGCAGGTCGGCCCCGTTCACCGCCGCCTGGTACGCGTACCCCTGCACCTCGGTCAGCACGATGGGCGCCTGGGCCAGCCGGCCGTCCCGGAAGCGGATCGAGTCACCGGAGTCCTTCCAGCCCTGGTTGGCCAGGCCGTGGCCGGTGGTGTCGACGTACTCGACGAAGCCGTCGCCGTCGGCGTCGGCGTGCTCGCCGAGCCAGCCCAGCGCCGCCTCCAGGTGCGGCAGCAGCGGCTCGATCTGGTCGGCGGGCAGGCCCCAGCGCCAGGCGTCGTGCAGCAGATTGACCCAGAGCAGGGTGGCGTCGACCGTGCCGTAGTACGCGGGCGGCAGCCGGAGCTCGTTGGCGGGCAGGCTGAACTCGTGCCGGCGCAGCTCGTGCAGGATCTTGCCGGGCGCCTCGCCGGTGGCCGGGTCGACCCGGGTGCCCTGCCGGCGGGCGAGGACGCGCAGCGTCCCGGCGGCCAGTTCGGTGCCGAGCGGCAGCATCATCCGGGCGGCCCAGAGACTGTCCCGGCCGAACAGGGTGAGGAACCAGGGCACCCCGGCGCCGAGGAAGACGTCCCCGGGGTGGGCGGGGTCGGTCAGCCGCAGCCCGCGCAGGTCGGCCAGGGAGCGGTCGAGCAGCCGGACCAGGCGGCGGTCGTCGGCGCGTACCTCCGGGACGGACCAGTCCGGGGCGGCCGGCGGGGCGGCCACGACCGCCTTCGGGTCGGTGACGGCGAGCCGCCAGCGCAGCGTGACGGACCCGTGCGGGGCCAGCTCGACCGGCCAGCTGAGCCGGGGCGCGACGGCCCGGTCGCCCGCGGCGTCCACGGTGGCCGCCTCACCGGTCACCGTCACGACCAGACCCTCGGCGGCCCACTGGACCTGGCCGGGCTCGCCGGCCTTCGCCTCCAGCGGTGACCCGCTGCCGCCGGACTTGACCAGCTCGATCGGGGCGAGGTCGCAGCCGAGGTCGACGCTGACCGTGGCCTGGACCGGGACGGCGGCGGTGGAGCGGACGCGCAGTTCCTCGGTGACGCCGTGCGGACCGGCCTGCCGAATCCGGTCGATCCGGACCGTCGGGTCGGCTCCGGGGTCGCCGAGCCAGCGGACCAGGGTGACGAACCGCATCCCGTGCGGACCGGCGGACCCGTGGGTCACCGCCTCCGGCTCCCGGTCGTCGACGCGCAGCTCGGCGCGGGACAGCACCCGGGCGTCGGCGTGGAAGACGCCCTGGACGCCGCTCGAGCGGATCTGGCCCGACGTGTCGCCCAGCGCGCTGGTGGGGGCATGGACCACGCCGACCAGGTCGTGCAGCAGGGGTTGCAGGTGGCGTTCGGACACGGGGAACTCCTGGGGTGCTGATTGATGGCCGGCGTCTTGACAGACGCCGCCGGCCGGTGCAAAGTGCGAAACATTCCAGAGACTTGAACGATCCAATCCTGCCCCATCCGAGTTGGATCGTTCAAGGTGGCGAGAGGGATTTCGTGGCTGAAAAGGTGACCATCGCGACGGTGGCTCGGCACGCCCGGGTGAGCCGGCAGACGGTCTCCAACGTGCTCAACGCCCCGCACATCGTCCGCGAGGAGACCCGCCGGCGCGTGCAGGAGGCGATCAGCGCGCTCGGCTACCGGGCCAACCAGGCCGCCCGGCAGATGCGGACCGGGCGCTCCCGGCTCTTCGCGGTCCGCATCGAGCCCACCCGGGACGGCATCAACGGCTCCGTGCTCGACCGGTTCCTGCACGGGCTCACCGAGACCGCCGACGCCGCCGGCTACCGGGTCATGCTCTACACCGCCACCGGCGACGACGACGAGATAGCCACCTTCGACGACCTGCTCGGCGCGTACGACCTGGACGGGTTCGTGCTCACCGGCACCGACCACGGCGACCCGCGTACCGTCTGGCTGGCCCAACGGGGGGTGCCGTTCGTGACCTTCGGCCGCCCCTGGGACGACCCGGAGTCACACCCCTGGGTCGACGTCGACGGCGCCGCCGGCACCGCGCAGGCCACCCAGCGGCTCCTCGACACCGGCCACCGCCGGATCGCCTTCATCGGCTGGCCGGAGGGCTCCGGCGTGGGCGACGACCGGCGCGCCGGCTGGCGTACCACCATGGCGGCGGCTGGCCTCGACGGCGCCGCACCGTACCGCGGGACCCAGGACGGCATCGAGCACGGCGAGCGGGAGATGCGCGAGCTGCTCGCCACCGACGACCCACCGACGGCCGTGGTCTGCGTCAGCGACTCCCTCGCCCTCGGCGCGCTCCGGGCCGTCCGCGACACGGCGGTCCCGGTCGCGGTCACCGGTTTCGACGACACCCCGGTGGCCGCCGCGATCGGGCTGACCAGCGTCAGCCAGCCGCTCGCGGCCGCCGCCGGACGCTGCGTCGAGCTGCTCACCGGCCTGCTCGACGGCCAGCCCACCGACCCTCATGTGCTGCTCAGTCCCACGCTCGTGCTCCGGCACACCGCGTGACCACATCCCCCACCAGGAGAACAGATGACACCTCGCATCCTCACCCGGGCAACGGTGGCCGGCCTCGCCGCCGTCGCCCTCCTCGGGTCCGCCGCCTGCGGCAGCGGCTTCGACGACTCCGCCAAGGACACCAAGCAGTCCAGCGGCCCGGCCAACCTGCAGATCATGATCGGCTCCTCCGGTGACGCCGAGACCAAGGCGGTGCAGGACGCCGCCGCCAAGTGGGCCTCCGCCTCCGGCAACACGGCGACCGTCACCCCGGCCCAGGACCTCACCCAGCAGCTCGGCCAGGCCCTGGCCGGCGGCGCCCCGCCGGACGTCTTCTACGTCGACGCGGCCCGGTTCGCCGACTACGCCAGCGTGGGTGCCCTGGAGCCGTACGGCGACAAGGTCAGCAACACGGACGACTTCTACGAGAGCCTGCGCAGCACCTTCACCTACGACGGCAAGCTCTACTGCGCGCCGAAGGACTTCTCCACCCTGGCGCTCGAGATCAACACCGACCTCTGGACCAAGGCCGGCCTGACCGACGCGGACGTGCCGACCACCTGGGACCAACTCACCGCCGTCAGCCAGAAGATCAAGGCGAAGGGGATGGTCGCGCTCGCCCTCGGCGACACCCGGGACCGGATCGGCGCCTTCATGGTGCAGAACGGCGGCTGGCTGATGAGCAAGGACGGCAAGCAGCCCACCGCGGACACCCCGGAGAACCTGCAGGCCCTCGAGTACGTGAAGTCCCTGCTCACCAACGGCTACGCGAAGTTCCCGAAGCAGCTCGACGCCGGCTGGTCCGGTGAGGCGTTCGGCAAGGGCAAGGCCGTGATGACCATCGAGGGCAACTGGATCAAGGGCGCCCTGCAGAACGACTTCCCGAACGTGAAGTACAAGGTCGTCCCGCTGCCGGCCGGCCCGAAGGGCCAGGGCACCCTCTCCTTCACCCAGTGCTGGGGCATCGCGGCCAAGTCCAAGCACAAGGAGCAGGCGATCAAGTTCGTCGAGGCGATGACCGCCGGCGACCAGCAGATGGCCTTCGCCAAGGCGTTCGGCGTGATGCCGTCCCGGCAGTCCGTCCGCGACCAGTACACCGGCGAGTTCCCGGCGGACAAGGTGTTCATCGAGGGCGCCGCGTACGCCCAGGGCCCGGTGAACGCCCCCAAGATGGACAGCGTCCTGCGCGACCTCGAGGCCGGCCTGCAGGGCCTGGCCACCGGCGACCCGAAGACGATCCTGGCGAACTTCGACAAGAACGCCAAGGCGGCGCTCGGCGGCTGAGCGTGACCGGAGGGGCCCGATCGCGGGCCCCTCCGCGTCGGCTCCCACTCGAAGGAGGGAGGGGAGATGGCAACGGAGGCGCTCACCGCCCCGGCCACCACGCCGGTCGGTCCGTCGCGCCGCCGCCGCGGCGGCGGCATCCGCGGCAACGAGAAGGTCGCCGGCTGGCTCTTCGTCGCGCCGGTGATCGTGATCCTCGGGCTCTTCATGCTGCTGCCGATCCTGATGGCGCTCTGGGTCAGCCTCACCGACTGGAACGGCCAGGGCAGCCCGTTCACCAGCGACGTGCCGTTCGTCGGCGCGAAGAACTACACCCGGCTGTTCGTCGAGGACGGGCTCGACCGCCGCGACTTCATGACCAGCATCCGCAACAACATGTACTACGTCGGGATCGTGGTGCCGGCGCAGACCGCGCTCGCCCTCGGCCTCGCGCTGATCGTGAACAACCGGATGCTCAAGGGGAAGGGGTTCTTCCGCAGCGCCTTCTACTTCCCCTCGGTCACCAGCTCGGTGGCGATCAGCGTCGTGTTCCTCTTCCTGTTCGCCAACTCCGGCGCGGTCAACCGGCTGCTCGCCCTGTTCGGCATCGACGGGCCGGAGTGGTTCGCGGACTCCCGCGGCGTGCTGCACCTGCTGCTCGGCGTCGTCGGGGTGGACTCCCCGCCCGCCGCGCTCACCTCCGGCGGCCCGCTCGGGCTGACCTGGTGGGACTGGCTCTCCGGGCCGAGCGTCGCCATGACCTCGATCATCTCCCTGGTCATCTGGACCACCTCGGGCACGTTCATGCTGATCTTCCTCGCCGCGCTGCAGAACGTGCCGGTGGCCCTGGACGAGGCCAGCACGCTCGACGGGGCGAGCCGCTGGCAGCGGTTCCGCTACGTCACCCTGCCGATGATCAAGCCGGCCACCTTCCTGGTGGTCACCCTCGGCCTGATCGGCTGCTGGCAGGTCTTCGACCAGGTGTACGTGATGAGCCAGGGCGACCCGGCGAAGACCACGCTCACCCCGGCGTACCTGTCGTACCGCACCGCGTTCCGGGACTTCGACTACGGCTCCGGCGCGGCGATCTCGTTCGTGCTGTTCCTGATCATCATCCTGTTCACCCTGTTCCAGCGCCGGTTGATGGCCGACCGGGACGAGCCCCGGCGTGGCCGGTGGTGGCGGCGCCGCGTACCGGAGGGGTCCTGACATGGCCGTGCTGACCGACCGGCCGGCGGCGGCCGTCGCGCGCCGGGCCGACCACGGGCCGCGCGCCCAGGTCAACCGCGTCCTGGGGTACGCGATCCTGATCTTCTTCGGGTTGGTCTTCCTCTACCCGTTCGTCATCCAGCTCGGCAACTCGTTGAAGACCGAGCCGGACGCGGCGGCCAACCCGCTCTCGCCGATACCCGACCCGGTGACGCTGGCCGGCTTCGAGCGGATCTTCGCCGGCACCAACTTCCCGCTCTGGCTGGGCAACTCGCTGCTGGTCACCGTGCTGGTCACCCTCGGACGGGTGTTCTTCGCCTCGCTCGCCGGCTACGCCCTCGCGCGGCTGCGCTTCCGCGGCCGGGCCGGGCTCTTCGCCGCGGTCATCGCGATGATGGCGGTGCCCCCCGTGGTGCTGCTGATCCCGAAGTTCCTGGTGCTCAAGCAGCTCGGCCTCTACGACAGCTACGCGGGCCTGGTGGTCCCGCTGCTGGCGGACGCGGCCGGGGTGTTCATCATGAAGCAGTTCTTCGAGTCGATCCCGGTCAGCGTGGAGGAGGCGGCCCGGATCGACGGGGCGGGCGTCTTCCGCACCTTCTGGTCGGTGGTGCTGCCGATGGCGAAACCCGCGCTGATCACGCTGACCATCCTGTCGTTCCAGGGCTCCTGGAACGAGTTCCCGCACAGCCTGGTCTCGGTCCAGGACCCGCACCTGTTCACCCTGCCCCGGGGCCTGGCCGACCTGGTCAGCGGCTCGCTCGGCAAGGGCACCCAGTATCCGCTCAAGCTCGGCGCGGCTCTGCTCGCCACCATCCCGGTCGCGGTCCTCTTCGCGATCTTCCAGCGCTACTTCGTCCGCGGCGCCAACGAAGGCGCCGACAAAACCTAACCCCCCTCCCTCCCCCCTCCCTCCCTCCCCCCTCCCTTCCCCGCGATCTTGCACTTGCGGTCGGCGTGAAGTGGCGTATGCCCGATTCGCCGGGGCCGAATGTGCAAGATCGCGGGGATCAGGGGAGGGCTACGTGGAGGCGGAGTTGGGGGACCAGCAGGTCGTCGACGTCCAGGGCGCGGGCGGCGCCGTCCGGCTCCCAGCCGGTGGAGGCGAGGAATTTGCGGGTTGCGGCGTCGGCGTCGAACGCCCAGGCCACGGCGCGGGTGAAGCCGTCTTCCCGCCAGTGGTCGACGGCCGCCGCGAGCAGCCGGCTGCCGTGCCCGCGCCGGCCCCAGCGCGGCTCGACCAGCAGGTCGGTCACCGCCACCACCTCGCGGCCGAGTGCGTCGTCCGGCTCGCCCGGCGCGAGCGCCTCGGCATCGGCCGGACCGGCCGCCAGGAACCCCACCAGATACGATTGCTCGGCCTGTTCGACGGCGACCAACACCCGGTGCGCGCCCGAGGGCGGCTCCTGCACCGCCGCGCTCCACCGCCGAGCGAGGTACGCCTCGTCCAGGTTGTCGAGCACGTGCCGGGGCAGGATCCGACGGTACGCGACCCGCCAGGTCGCGAGCTGGATGCGAGCGATCTCGCCGGCGTCCTCCGGACGCGCGGGACGGACGAACCCGAGTGCCATGGCACGTGAGCCTACGCAGGGCGAGGGAGACGACGGTGGCGCAGGGTGCCAGGCGGACGGTCGGCCAGGTCGTCGCCGTGCTGGCGCTCGCCGTCGCGGTGGCCGCCTTCCTGTCGGAGGCGGCCGTGCGGCACGACTTCTTCGACCTCGAGGTCTACTACGGCGCGCTGACCTTCTGGGTGCACGACGGCGGGGAGATCTACGACTTCCTCCGGGTCGGCACCCAGTACGGCTTCACCTACCCGCCGTTCGCCGCGCTGGTCATGCTGCCGATGGCCTACCTGCCGTGGTCCGCCGCGACCACGCTGAGCGTGGTCGCCACCGTGGCGGCCAGCACCGTGGTCATCTGGTGGCTGGTCGACCCGATCGCCCGCCGCTGCGGCTGGACCCGCTGGTTCGCCCTCGCGGTGGCGCTCTGCCTGGCCGCCGCGTACGAGCCGATGCGCGAGACGGTCAGCTTCGGCCAGGTCAACATGCTGCTGCTCTTCCTGGTGGCGGCGGACCTGCTGCGGCTGCTGCCGGCGCACCGCCGGTGGGCCGGGGTGGGCGTCGGCCTGGCCACCGCGATCAAGCTGACCCCGGGCATCTTCATCGTCTACCTGTTGGTCACCGGGCGCTGGCGGGCCGCGCTCACCGCGATCGGCGCGGCCGCCGGGGCGAGCCTGCTCGCCGGGGCGCTCTTCCCGGACGCCTCCCGCGAGTTCTGGACCTCCGCGTTGTGGAACACCGACCGGGTGGGTGAGCTGGCCTTCATCTCCAACCAGTCGCTGCGCGGGATGGTCGCCCGGCTGGACCCGGCGGACCCGAGCAGCGGCGCCTGGCTGGTGCTGGTGCTCGCCACCCTGGCCGTCTGGGTGTGGCGTTCCCGCGCCGCGGTGGCCGCCGGCGACGAGGTCACCGGCCTGGCCCTGACCGGCATCACCATGTGCCTCGTCAGCCCGGTGACCTGGGTGCACCACCTGGTCTGGCTGCTGCCCGCCCTGATCCTGCTGGTCGACAACGGCATGGCGGCCCCCGCGCGCAGCCGCCGGCGCGCGGTCCTGCTGGCCGCCGCGACCATCGGGTACGCGTTCCTGATCAGCCGGATCGTCTGGTCCTGGGACGAGGACTTCGCCGGGGTCGACGCCTTCCTCGGCAGCAACGCGTACGTCTGGATCAGCCTGGCCCTGCTGCTCGGCCTGCCGGTCCGCCGCCCGGACGGGCCGGCCCGCCCGGCACCCGCCCAGCGGAGCGGTTCAGCCGTGGAGGCGGGCGGAGTAGCGCAGCTCCCGCAGCCGCACCGGGTCGCGCCCGCCGGACAGCGGCACCGGATAAACCGATTCCTCGCCGTCCGGTGACAGCCCGGCCCGCTCGTAGAAGCGGCGGGCCCGGGCGTTCTCGGCGAGCACCCAGAGCCGGTACTCCGTCCAGCCCTGTCGGGCCAGGCCGGCCCGGGCCGCCGCCAGCAACTCCCGGCCGGTCCCGGTGCCCCAGTGCCCGGGTTCGACGTAGACCGCCAGGATCTCGCCGTACCGGTGGTCGAGATCGCCGCGGTCCTGGTCGTTCCGGTACGGCCCGAAGGTGGCGAACCCGGTGACCACCCCGTCGACCTCGGCGAGCAGGGTGGCGAACGGGTGCGTCGGGTCGGCGGTGCCGAGGTCCCGGCGGCGCTGCGCCCAGGCGGCCGGGTTCAGCCGGCGCAGCACCTCGTCCGGCATGATCCCGGCGTACCCGGCCTGCCAGCCGTGCACGTGCACCCGGGCGATCGCCTCGGCGTCGTCCGGCTCCTCCCGGCGGATGGTACGCATCCGTCCGTTCTATGCCCCGACGGACGGTGGGTCCAGCCTCCACCCCGGGACGACTTCCAGCTCGGCGCGTCCGACGCGGCACCGCGACCTGGAGCCGTCGTGTCGTACCGGTGGTCTAGGGTGCCGGGCGATGGCCGCACCGGAATCGCTCTCGCTCGCCCAGGCCCGCCGGGTCGCCCTGGCCGCCCAGGGCTTCGCCGACCCGCAGCCCGCCGGGGTGCCCACCCGCCGGCACCTGCGCCGGGTGCTGGGCCGGGTCGGGCTGATCCAGATGGACTCGGTCAACGTCCTGCAGCGGGCCCACTACCTGCCGCTCTACAGCCGGCTCGGGCCCTACCCGACCACGCTGCTGGACACCGCCGCCTACCGGCGCCCCCGGGAGCTGTTCGAATACTGGGGGCACGAGGCGTCGCTGATCCCGGTCGACCTGCACGCGGCGCTGCGCTGGCGGATGGCCCGGGCCCGCGACGAGGCGTGGGGCGGGATGCGCCGGATCGCCCAGGAGCAGCCCGAGCTGGTCGCCCGGGTCCGCGACGAGGTGGCGGCCCGTGGGCCCGTCACCGCCGCCGAGATCGAGCACGACGCGCCCCGGGAGACGGGCAACTGGGGGTGGAACTGGTCCTCGGTGAAGCGGGCGCTGGAGTTCCTGTTCTGGGCCGGCGAGGTGACCGCCGCCGACCGCACCGCCTCCTTCGCCCGCCGCTACGACCTGCCCGAGCGGGTGCTGCCGGCCGCCGCGCTGGACGCGCCCACGCCGGCCGACGCCGACGCCCACCGGGTCCTGGTGGCGGTCGCCGCCCGATCGCTCGGCGTCGCGGCCGAGCCGGAGCTGCGCGACTACTTCCGGCTGCCGGTGGCCGGGGCCCGGCGGGCGATCGCCGAGTTGGTCGAGGCGGGGGAGCTGATCCCGGTCACCGTGCCCGGGTGGCGGCAGCCGGCGTACCTGCACGCGCAGGCCCGGCTGCCCCGCCGGGTCCGCACCAACACCCTGGTCAGCCCGTTCGACCCGCTGGTCTGGGAGCGGGCCCGCACCGAGCGGCTCTTCGGCTTCACCTACCGCATCGAGATCTACGTGCCCGCCCCGCAACGGGTGTACGGCTACTACGTGCTGCCCTTCCTGCAGGGCGAACGGTTCACCGCCCGGGTCGACCTGAAGGCCGACCGGAGGGCGGGGGCGCTGCTGGTGCCGGCCGCCTGGGCGGAGCCGGGGGCCGACCCGGGGGAGACGGCGGTGGCGCTCGCCGCCGAGCTCTACCGGCTCGCCGGCTGGCTCGGCCTGGACGCGGTCGCCCCGCCGGTCGCCGGCGATCTGGCACCTGCGCTCGCCGCCGCGCTGGTGGGCGTGGCAGGTGTACGGTGAGTCGCGTGACGAGTGTTCACCGGCCCGCAGCCGCGCCCGACCCGCAGCCGGTCCCCGTCCCGACGGTCGACCCCGCAGGCCCGGCGAGCTGGCCGGCCGGCGTGGTCCACCAGCCCGTCGAGCCGGACCGGTTCACCCGGTTCGTGCTGCGGGTGCACGCCCGCGCCCCGCGCTGGGCGGTGCCCCTCGCCGCCACCGGTTGCGTCGGCCTCGGCATGGCCTACGCGCTGTTGAGCAACCCCACCCACAGCGACCCGGACGCGCTGCCGAGCTGCCTGCTCAAGCTCACCACCGGGCTCGACTGCCCGGGTTGCGGCGGCACCCGCGCCCTCTGGTACGCGCTGCACGCCGACCTGCCGGCCGCCGCCCGGCACCACTTCCTCTTCGTCTTCGCGCTGCCCTTCCTGGCGTACCTCTTCGTGGCCTGGGCGGGGAGCCGGGCCTTCGGCTGGCGCCTGCCGGAGCTGCGGCTCAGCCCGAAGGTGCTCGGCGGCTTCCTCGCCGCGTGGCTGGTCTTCTCGGTGGCTCGCAACCTGCCGTGGGCCCCGTTCACCGCGCTCTACGTCTGACCGGCGCCCGCGCCGGCTCACCCGGCCGGTCTGCCGCCACGGCCGTGCCGCCCGGCCAGTTGCGACCGAGGGACATCGCCGTCGGCGCCGTGCCGGGCGGCGATAGCGCCAGCGACTCAGCTCGAAAGGCGTTCGAGGAGAACCTCGGGTCCGGTGTGGGGCTGCGAGATCTTGGACACTTGGCGCTCGCCGCGAACGGAAAGTGTCCAGGATTCGCTGGTGGTGCGGCGTTTCACGTCCGCGTGCCCAGGTTTCCCCGCGGGCCCGGCGGCCACTAGAGTCGCAGGAATGCCGGAGATGGTGCAGCCCCAGGTCAAGCTGATCGCGTGGACCCAGTTCCAGGCCCCGGACGACGTGCCGTGGTCGACCGATGCCGAGGGCGGCCAGGCGCTCGCCGAGTTCGCCGGCCGGGCCTGCTACCAGAGCTGGAAGAAGCCGAACCCGGCCACCGCGACCAACGCCGGCTACCTGGCACACATCCTGGAGGTCGGGCACCTGAGCGTGCTGGAGCACGGCTCGGTGAGCTTCTACTTCAGCGGGGTCTCCCGGTCCTTCACCCACGAGCTGATCCGGCACCGGCACTTCTCGTACTCCCAGCTCTCCCAGCGCTACGTGCCGGAGCGGGACGCGGCCATGGTCGAGCCCGCGGTGATCGCCGAGGACCCGGAGCTGCACAAGAAGTTCGTCGAGGCGGCCGAGGCGAGCGTGCGGGCGTACACCGAGCTGCTGGAGGGGCTGGAGGCCCGCTTCATCGACGAGCCCAACCCGACGCTGCGCCGCAAGCAGGCCCGGCAGGCGGCCCGGGCGGTGCTGCCCAACGCCACCGAGACCCGGATCGTGGTCACCGGCAACTACCGGGCCTGGCGGCACTTCATCAAGATGCGGGCCACCGAGCACGCCGACGTGGAGATCCGCGAGCTGGCCGTGGAGTGCCTGCGGCAGCTCCAGGGGATCGCGCCGAACGTCTTCGCCGACTTCGTGATCTCCACGCTGCCCGACGGCACCGAGGTGGCGGCCAGCCCGCACGCCGAGTGACTCCTGCGCCCTTCGCCGCCGGGCCCCCGGTGGTCGTCCGCTAGGTTGTGAACATGACGCACGACCTCCCTGCCGCTCCCGACCGTGGCGCCTCGCGCCCGTTCGGGCGACTGATCACGGCCATGGTGACCCCGTTCGCCGCCGACGGGTCCCTCGACCTGGACGGCGCCGGCCGGCTCGCCCGGCACCTCGTCGACGAGCAGGGCAACGACGCGCTGGTGCTCAACGGCACCACCGGGGAGTCGCCGACCACCACCGACGCGGAGAAGGAGGCCCTGATCCGCACCGTGGTGGAGGCGGTCGGTGACCGGGCCCGCATCCTCGCCGGGGTCGGCACCAACGACACCCGGCACACCGTCGAGCTGGCCGCGCAGGCGGAGAAGGCCGGGGCGCACGGCCTGCTCGTGGTCACGCCGTACTACAGCAAGCCGCCACAGAGCGGCCTGCTGCGGCACTTCACCGCGGTCGCCGACGCCACCGGCCTGCCGATCATGCTGTACGACATCCCGCATCGGGCCGGCACCGCGATCGCCACCGACACCCTGGTGCGGCTGGCCGAGCACGGCCGGATCGTCGCGGTGAAGGACGCCAAGGGCGACCTCACCGCCACTTCCGAGGTGCTCGCCCGCACCGATCTGGCCTACTACTGCGGCGAGGACTCGCTGACCCTGCCCGCCCTCGCGGTCGGCGCGGTCGGCGTCGTCGGCACCTCGACGCACTTCACCGGCGTACCGACCAAGCAGCTGATCGAGGCGTACGAGGCGGGCGACGTCGCCACCGCCCTCGCCCTGCACCGGCGGCTGCTGCCGCTGTACACCGGCATCTTCCGTACCCAGGGCGTGATCCTGGTGAAGGCGGGCCTGGCGGCCAAGGGCCTGCCGGCCGGCCCGGTGCGCCCGCCGCTGGCGGACGCCACCGCCGACGAACTGGCTCAGCTGCGCGCCGACTGCGCGGCGGCGGGCCTGCCCCTTTCCGAATGACCGAACGACACGACGGACGCCGGGGAACGGCGTCGCAGAATGAGGTGGACGCGTGACCGAGGCGCACATCGAGGGTGAACTTCCCCCGCCACTGCCGGAAGGCGGCCTGCGGATCATTCCGCTCGGCGGGCTCGGCGCCATCGGCCGGAACATGACCGTCTTCGAGTACGACGGCAAGCTGCTGATCGTCGACTGCGGGGTGCTCTTCCCCGACGTCGAGCAGCCGGGCGTGGACCTGATCCTCCCCGACTTCGGCCCGATCCTGGACCGGCTCGACGACGTCCAGGCGATCGTGCTGACCCACGGCCACGAGGATCACATCGGCGCGGTGCCCTACCTGCTCGCCCACAAGACGGACATCCCGCTGGTCGGCTCCCAGTTCACCCTGGCCCTGGTCGAGGCGAAGCTGGCCGAGCGGCGGATCCAGCCGTACACGCTGACCGTCGCCGAGGGGCGGCGGGAGCGGCTCGGCCCGTTCGAGTGCGAGTTCTTCCCGGTCAACCACTCCATCCCGGACGCGCTCGCGGTGGCCATCCGGACCGGTGCCGGGCTGGTGCTGCACACCGGCGACTTCAAGATGGACCAGCTCCCGCTGGACGGCCGGATCACGGACCTGGCCGGCTTCGCCCGGCTCGGCGCCGAGGGCGTGGACCTGCTGCTGTCGGACTCCACCAACGCGGAGATCCCCGGCTTCGTCACCCCGGAGCGGGAGATCGGCCCGGTCCTCGACTCGATCTTCCAGAAGGCTCGCGGCCGGATCATCGTCGCCTCGTTCGCCTCGCACGTGCACCGGGTGCAGCAGGTCTTCGACTCGGCGATCGAGCACGGCCGCAAGGTGGCGCTGATCGGCCGGTCGATGGTCCGTAACATGGGCATTGCCCGCGACCTCGGCCTGCTCAACATCCCGCCGGGACTGGTAGTCGGCCTCGAGGAGGCGACCGCCCTGCCGCCCGAGCAGATCGTGCTGATGTCCACCGGCTCGCAGGGCGAGCCGATGAGCGCACTGGGCCGGATGGCCAGCGGCGACCACCGGCACATCACCATCGCGCCGGGCGACACGGTCGTGCTGGCCAGCTCGCTGGTGCCCGGCAACGAGACCTCGGTCTACCGGGTGATCAACCGGCTGGCCCGGGCCGGTGCGACCGTGATCCACAAGGACGTGGCCAAGGTGCACGTCTCCGGCCACGCCCCCGCCGGCGAGCTGCTCTACCTGCTCAACGTCACCCGACCGAGCAACCTCATGCCGGTGCACGGCGAGTGGCGGCACCTGCGGGCGCACGCCCGGCTCGGCATCGAGTCCGGCGTGGCGCCGGACCGGGTGGTGCTCTGCGAGGACGGCGACGTCGTCGACCTGGTGGACGGGCGGGCCAGCCTGGTTGGTCACGTGAAGAGCCGTTACGTCTATGTCGACGGTCTCGCGGTCGGTGACGTCAGCGAGTCGCTGCTCACCGAGCGGCGGATCCTCGGCGACGGGGGTTTCATCGCCGCGACCGTGGTGGTCGACTCGGTCACCGGCAAGGTGGTCGGCGGCCCGACCGTCTCCGCGAAGGGCTTCTCCGAGGACCCGGAGGCGTTCAGCCCGGTCGTCCCGTTGGTCACCGAGGCGCTCAACCGGGCCGCCGCGGACGGCATCACCGACCCGCACCAGCTCCAGCAGATCGTCCGGCGCACCGTGGGACGGTGGGTCAACGACGCGTACCGGCGTCGGCCGATGATCGTCCCGACGGTCGTCGAGGTCTGACCCGGCGGGCGGTCAGGGCAGCGCGGCCACCGCCTCGGCGTACGCGGCGCCGGTGCTGACCGCGGCCGTGACCAGCACCACGAGCTGCGCCGGGGCCACCCCGTGCGTCAGGTCGGTGGTGACGTCGGCGGCCAGCACCAGCGTCCCGTCGCCGGGATCGTGCACGTACGCCGCCGGCAGCAGCCGGTCGTGGTTCCAGGCGTTGCAGAACGCGTACGCCTCGGCGCGCCGGCCGGCCGGCAGCCGGCGGGCCGCCACCACCCGGGCGTGCAGGATCTCGCCCTGCTGCCCGAGCCGGCGGAACTGGATCACCGCCTCGCCCCAGCGTCCGACCACCGTGCCGTCCGGCTCGACCGCGTAGCCGTCGCCGCGTACGTCGAGGGCGGCGGTGAGCAGCGCCAGGCTGAGCGGGGCCGGTTCCGCCTCACCCGGCGGGCCCGGCTCGGCCGGGTCGTCGTCCGGCCAGTCGTCGACGTCGTCCTCGGCGGGCAGCGGCACCGGGTCGGCGAGCGGCCGTTCGGCCAGCCAGGACGCGATCCGGCCGGACTGGTGCCCGGTGCCGTTGCGGGCGTCGAAGCTGCCGGCGAGTCCGATGGCGAGCGACTGGAGTTCCGCACCCAGCGAGGCCACCTCCACCTCGGCCGCGGGGCGCGGTCCGTGCCCCGGGCGGTGGATCCGCCGCCCGCCGAGGCCGGCCTCGGCCGCCAGCCCGCAGAGCAGCGCGCCCGCGGCCGCGAACTCCATCGTGGACAGGTCGTCGGTGGGGCGGTCCATCCTGGGCAGCTGCTCGGCGAGCAGGTCCAGCCCGCGGCCCAGCTGCCCGCCCAGCGCGCAGTACCGCAGGTGCGCGGCGAGCAGTGGGAACGCCGCCCGTTCCCGGCGGTGCCGGCGGTACGCCCGCACGTGCGCCCGGGCGGCGCGCACCACCTCGCCGGTGCGCAGCCACGGCAGCAGCGCCGTGGCGAGGGCCCGCTCCGGTTGGTCGGTGCACCCCACCTCGCCGTCGAGCACCGGCCGCAGCACCGCCAGGGCCGCCGCCGGTTCGCCCCAGCCGGCCAGCAGCTCGGCCTGGCGGGCCGGTGCGCAGCCGGGGCAGCCGGCGATCGCCTCGGCCCCCGCCGAGCGGGCCCGGTCGGGGCGGGGCGTCGAGGGCGTCGAGCCGGGCTGGTCGGGCGGCTGCCCGGCGTCGGGGCGCGGCGCCGGCCGCGCCGAGCCGGAACGGCCGTGCCAGCGGGCGTACTCCCGGCGGGCGGTGGGCTCGTCGCCGAGGTGGTCGGCGAGTCGGCAGCGCAGCTCGGCCACCGGCTCGGCGTCCGGGCCCAGCCGGTCGGCCAGCTCGTCCAACAGGGACCGGGCCTGGTCCAGGCCGATCCGGGGGGTGCCGAACAGCGCCTCCACCGCCTGCCGCTGGTGTCGGCGCAGCCGTTCGGCGTCACCGGGGCGGCCATCCAGCAGCCCGGGCGTCCGGTCGAGCGCGGCCAGGCAGCGGCGCACCTGGTCCACCAGTCGCCACCGCTCACCGAGGTGCAGGTACGCCTCGATCATCGCGAACCGCGCGGCCAGCCCGGTACGCGGGTCGCCGGTCGCGTCGGCCCGAGCCGCGATCCGCTCCAACTCGGCGCAGCGGGCCTCGCCGTCGGGCAGGTCCCGGGCGTCGGCGAGGGCGTCGGCCAGGCTCCGGTCGCGGAAGGTGGTCACCGGATCGACCCGCCGGGCAGTCCGCCCACGGCGGCGGCGAGCTGGCAGCCGGTGGCGATGCCGCAGTCGAGGAGCTGGTCGAGCTGGTGCGGGGTGACGCCCCGCTCCAGGTCCGTGGTCACCTCGCCCAGGACCTGGGCCAGCCCGTCATCGGCCACGTGCACGAACGCCTTCGGCCAGAGCCGGTCATGGTTCCAGGTGTTGCAGAACGCGTACAGCCCGGGGACGCGCTCGATGCCGAAGCGGTGCCCGGCGACGGTGCGGATCTGCAACAGCTCTCCGGCGGCACCCCGGCGGTGGAACCAGATCAGGCTCTGCTCCCAGCGGCCCACCAGGTCGCCGTCGGCGTCCTCGGCCACCGCGTACCCCCGGTTGGCCAGCACGGCGGCGATCAGCTCGCCGGTCAGCGGCCGCAACGCCCGCGGGTGTCCGGCCAGGGGGCCGTCCGGACCGTCCTCGATCTCCGGCGACGCCATCGGGCATCCCTTCTGAGGCGAATAACACAGACTGCGGCGCGGTCCGTGCTGCGACGCGCGGACACGACCCGGAAAAGCGGCGATCCGCCGGGTCCCGCCGTTACGGTGACTCTATGGCGGGCCGTACCTCTCAGGCGAGCCGGCGGCGCGGCGCGTCGCCGCGTGGCACCACGAACAGCCGTGCCCGTCAGCCGGCGAAGAAGGCCACCCGGGCGACCCCCCGGCGGCGGGCCGCGGCCCGGCCGGGTCCGGCCGTCTACGTCGGTCGCGCGGTCGGTGCCCTGTGGATGGGCCTGGCGCACGGCGTGGGCTGGGCGGTGCGGGCCGCCGGCCGGCAGGCCGCCTCCGCCCGCGACCTCGACCCGGAGCACCGCCGCGACGGCGCCGGGCTGTTGGTGTTCGGCCTCGCCATCCTCAGCGTGGTGGCCATCTGGTTCGGCGGCGCCGGGCCGGTCGGCGCCCGCCTGGCGGACACCGTCCGGCTCTTCCTCGGCGCGATCGCGATCGTGGTGCCGGTGCTGCTGATGATCGGTGCCTGGCGGCTGATGCGGACCCCGGGCGATCCCGCGCACCGCGGGCGTGGCCTGGTCGGCTGGGGCTCGACGCTGCTCGCCACCGCGTCGCTGCTCCACATCGGGCAGGACCCGGTCGACGCGGGGCAGCGGGACTACGCGGGCGGCCTGATCGGCGCGGGCGTGGGCAACCTGCTGAAGGCCGCGGTCACCTCCTGGGTGGCCGTGCCCCTGCTCGTGCTGCTGCTGGTCTTCGGTCTGCTGGTGGTCACCGCGACGCCGATCAACAAGATCCCGGAACGGCTCGGGCTGCTCGCCGGCAGCCTGATCGCGCCCCCCGAGGGGGCGGACGCGGAGGCCGAGGCGGGGCCGAAGCCGGCCCGCAAGCGGCCGGCCAAGCGCCTCCCACCGCCGGATCCGGCCGAACCGGACGGCGAACTCGACGACCTCGACGGCGTGGACCTGCAGGACACTCTGGTGCTGCCGCGCAAGCGGCCCGCGAAGGTGCCCGCGAGCCGCAAGCCGGCCGAGCCGCCGGAGCACTCGCCGCTGCCCACCCGCGCCGAGCAGCTCGCGCTCACCGGGCTGGCCGGCGACTACACGCTGCCACCGGCCAACATGCTGGGCAGCGGCGCCGCGCCGAAGACCCGGAGCAAGGCCAACGACGAGGTGATCGCCGCGCTGACCGGCGTCTTCGAACAGTTCGACGTGGACGCCGCGGTCACCGGCTTCACCCGTGGCCCGACGGTCACCCGCTATGAGGTCGAGCTGGGCCCGGGCGTCAAGGTGGAGCGGATCACCCAGCTCTCCCGCAACATCGCGTACGCGGTGAAGTCGCCGGACGTGCGGATCCTGAGCCCGATCCCGGGCAAGAGCGCGGTCGGCGTGGAGATCCCGAACACCGACCCGGAGAACGTGTCGCTCGGCGACGTGCTCCGCTCGCGGGCCGCCACCAGCGACCATCACCCGATGCTGGTGGCGCTGGGTAAGGACATCGAGGGCGGCTACGTGGTGGCCAACCTCGCGAAGATGCCGCACATCCTCATCGCCGGGGCCACCGGTGCCGGAAAGTCGAGTTGCCTGAATTCTCTACTCATGTCCATTTTGACTCGGGCGACGCCGGACGAGGTGCGGCTGCTGCTGATCGACCCGAAGCGGGTCGAGATGACCGGTTACGAGGGCATCCCGCACCTGGTCACCCCGATCGTGACCAACCCGAAGAAGGCGGCCGACTCGCTGGAGTGGGTCGTCCGCGAGATGGACATGCGCTACGACGACCTCGCCGCCAACGGGGTCCGGCACATCGACGACTTCAACCGCAAGGTGCGCAACGGCGAGATCAAGGCCCCGCCGGGCAGTGAGCGGGAGCTGCGGCCGTACCCGTACCTGCTGGTGATCGTGGACGAGCTGGCCGACCTGATGATGGTCGCGCCCCGCGACGTGGAGGACTCCATCGTCCGGATCACCCAGCTCGCCCGGGCCGCCGGCATCCACCTGGTGCTGGCCACGCAGCGGCCCTCGGTCGACGTGGTCACCGGCCTGATCAAGGCGAACGTGCCGTCCCGGCTGGCGTTCGCCACGTCGTCGCTGGCCGACTCGCGGGTCATCCTCGACCAGCCGGGCGCGGAGAAGCTGCTCGGCCGCGGCGACGGCCTCTTCCTGCCGATGGGCGCCTCGAAGCCGGTCCGGATCCAGGGCGCCTGGGTGACCGAGCGCGAGATCGCCGATGTGGTGAAGTTCTGCAAGGACCAGCGCGAGCCGGAGTTCCGCTCGGACGTGCTGATGGCCGCGCAGGACAGCAAGAAGAAGATCGACGAGGACATCGGCGACGACCTGGACCTGCTGGTCCAGGCGGTGGAGCTGGTGGTCACCTCGCAGTTCGGCTCCACCTCGATGCTCCAGCGCAAGCTGCGGGTCGGCTTCGCCAAGGCGGGCCGGCTGATGGACCTGATGGAGACCCGGGGCGTGGTCGGGCCGTCCGAGGGCTCCAAGGCCCGCGACGTGCTGGTCAAGCCGGACGAGCTGGAGGAGGTCCTGGCCGGCCTGCGCGGCGGCGACGACTGAGCCGCCCGGCACAGCGGAGGGCCCGCCGGCCGGACGGCGGGCCCTCGCGCGTACGGGGACTCAGGAGTGCAGGATCGCGTACCCGATGATGATGCCGAGCACGGCGCCGGCGACGCTGGCGGCGGCGGCGTACCAGCCGAGCGGCTTGTCGCCCAACACCCCGCCGACGATGCCGAGGATCAGCCCGACCAGGCCGAACAGCGGCGGCAGGAAGAAGATCGCGATGACCGCGAAGACGAACGCGATGATCGTGCAGACGCGCGCCGCGCTGCTGCGCGGCCGGGCGGTGGCGGGCATGTCGGCCATGGTGTCCTCCGTGGCTGGGTCGGTCACTTGGTGGGGCTGTCGGATCACTACCCGCCACCCACCGGCCGCAAAACCGGACACCGAGCGTCAGTGGAACAGTTTGAGACCCACCACGCCGGCGACCACCAGCAGCAGGCTGCCGATCCGGGGCAGGGTGGCCGGCTCGTGCAGCGCGAGCATGCCGACCAGGGCCGTGCCCACCGCCCCGATGCCCACCCAGACCGCGTAGCCGGTGCCGACCGGGATGTCGCGCAACGCGTACGCCAGGCCGGCCATGCTCGCCACCAGCGTGCCGACGAAGACGAGGGAGGGGAGGGGGCGGCTGAAGCCGGCGCTGCGGTCGAGGGCGATCGCCCACGCGGTCTCCAGCAGCCCTGAGAACACCAGCACGATCCAGGCCATGACGGTCACCTCTGCGGGGTGAGCCCGGCCGCCGGGGCCGGGACGGGTGGTCACTCACGCGGGGCGTCTTGGCCTGACCGGGTACGCCCACCACTCGTCCGGGGCGGCGGTGCCGCCGTAGCCGACCGTAGCACCGCCCGCCGGAGGCCGGCCGACGCGGTGAGAGCCGACGCGGTGAGAAAGAGCACCCGGGCTGGAGCTGACGTCAACTTCAAGTTGCACCATGGTCGTCATGACCCTGCTCTTCTCCGACCAGGATGTCGCCGCCCTGGACGCCCCGTTCACCGTCGCCGCGATGCGGGACGCCCTGCTGGCCGCGTACGAGGGCCGTTTGGTCGCCCCGCCCCGGGCGTCCGCCCCGTTGGGCGGGGGTCGGATGGTGCTCACCGCCGGCCACCTCACCGGTGAGTGGTACGGCTTCCGGTCCTACGACACCTTCGGGCTCCCGGAGAGCGGGCAGCTGGTCGTGCTGCACGACGCGCGCAGCGGGGCGGTACGGGCGATCGCGGTCGGCGAGGAGCTCGGCTCCCGGCGTACCGGGGGACTGGGCGGGGTGGCGGTCGACGCCCTCGCGCGCCCCGACGCGGCCACCCTCGGCGTGGTCGGCTCCGGCCGTCAGGCGTGGACCCAGGTGTGGGCCGCCGCCGCGGTCCGTCCGCTGCGCGAGGTGACCGTGCACAGCCGTTCGGCGGGCCGGCGCGAGGCGTTCGCCGCCCGGGTCCGCGCCGAGTTGGGCGTGCCGGCCCGCGCGGTCGGCTCGGCCGTCGAGGCGGTCCGTGACCGGGACCTCGTGGTGCTCGCCACCACCAGCACCACCCCGGTGCTGGCCGCCGCCGACCTCGCCCCGGGCACCCACGTCAACACGGTCGGCTTCAAGCAGGCCGACCGGCACGAGTTCGGCCCCGACCTGCTGGACGCCGCCGACCTGCTGGTCACCGACTCGCCGGCGCAGGCCGCCGCGTACGTCCCGCCGATGCTCGCCGCCGTCGAGCCGTACGCCGGGCGGCTGCGCGACCTGGGTGCGGTGCTGGCGGGGGCGGTCCCCGGCCGGACCGGCGCGGACCAGATCTCGGTCTTCTGCTCCACCGGCCTGGCCGGCACCGAGGTGTTCCTGCTCGACCGCCTGGCCCGGGTGGCCGCAGCAACCGTCTGACGCAGGGGCCCCCGCGCGGTCCACGCCGCCTGGCGCGGTGAGAAGGGGGCCCTTCTCTGCCGTAGCCGTTAACAGGGGGCCCTTCCTTGCACCTGCGGCCCGCCCTCGTGGGCCGATCCGCCCGGCCCGGTACCCTCGGATGGTGTCTGCCACCTCCCCTTCCAACGCTGCCGGCCGCCGCGTCGCCCTGCTGACCCTGGGCTGCGCCCGTAACGAGGTCGACTCGGAGGAGTTGGCCGCCCGGCTGCACGCCGACGGCTGGCAGGTGACCACCGACGGCGAGGGCGCCGACGTGGTGGTCGTGAACACCTGCGGCTTCGTGGAGAAGGCCAAGCAGGACTCGATCCAGACGCTGCTCGCCGCCGCCGACACCGGCGCCAAGGTGGTCGCCGCCGGCTGCATGGCCGAGCGGTACGGCCGCGAGCTGGCCGAGAGCCTGCCCGAGGCGCAGGCGGTGCTCAGCTTCGACGACTACCCGGACATCGCCGCCCGGCTGGACGCGGTGGTCGCCGGGGAGGCGCTCGACGCCCACACCCCGCGGGACCGCCGCGAGCTGCTGCCGCTCACCCCGGTGAAGCGGCGCGACGCGGCGGTGTCGCTGCCCGGCCACGGCACCCCGACCCGGGTGGCCACCGGGACCGACGAGCACACCCCGGCCCACCTGCGGCAGGTGCTGCGGCACCGGCTCGACACCGGTCCGGTCGCCTCGCTCAAGCTGGCCAGCGGCTGCGACCGGCGCTGCGCGTTCTGCGCCATCCCGGCGTTCCGCGGCGCGTTCGTCTCGCGTACGCCGGACGAGCTGCTCGCCGAGGCGGAGTGGCTGGCCAAGACCGGCGTCCGCGAGCTGGTGCTGGTCAGCGAGAACTCCACCTCGTACGGCAAGGACCTGGGTGACCCCCGGGCGTTGGAGAAGCTGCTGCCGCAGCTCGCCGGAATCGACGGCATCGTCCGGGTGCGGGCCAGCTACCTCCAGCCCGCCGAGACCCGGCCCGGCCTGGTCGAGGTGATCGCCACCACCCCGGGCGTGGCACCCTACTTCGACCTGTCGTTCCAGCACTCCAGCGAGCCGGTGCTGCGCCGGATGCGCCGCTTCGGCTCCACCGACCGGTTCCTGGAGCTGCTGGCCTCCGCCCGCGCCCTCGCCCCCGAGGCGGGCGCCCGGAGCAACTTCATCGTGGGCTTCCCCGGGGAGACCCGGCAGGACGTGGCCGAGCTGGTCCGGTTCCTGACCGAGGCGCGGCTCGACGCGATCGGCGTGTTCGACTACAGCGACGAGGACGGCACCGAGGCCGCCGGCCTGCCGGGCAAGGTCTCCGCGGCCACGATCAAGCGGCGGTACGACAAGCTCGCCGCGCTCGCCGACGAGCTCTGCTCGCAGCGGGCCGAGGAGCGGCTCGGCTCGACGGTCGAGGTGCTGGTCGACTCGATCGCCGACGGCGTGGTCGAGGGTCGGGCGGCCCACCAGGCGCCCGAGGTGGACGGCTCGACCACCCTGGTCGCCCCGGCGGACGGCGGGGTCGACCTCGCCGCGCTGCGCCCCGGCGACCTGGTCCGGGCCACGGTCACCGCGACCGAGGGTGTCGACCTGGTCGCCGTACCGGATGAGATGATCTCGGCGGCGCCCGGCGCGGCACGGTGACGACGGGTCCGAGCGGAGCGGGGGAGCCACGTGGTGCGGTGCGAGGTACGCCACGGCGGCCGGAGCGGAGCGCGGGGATGACCGGGGCGGAATCCACGGTGGCGCCCCCGGTTCCGTTGCTCAACGCGGCGAACGTGCTGACCGCCGTGCGGCTGCTGCTGGTGCCGGTCTTCGCGGCCACCGTGGTCGCCGCCGGGATGACCCACGCCGGCTGGCGGATGGCCGCCTGCCTGATCTTCGTGGTCGCCTCGGCGACCGACCTGGTGGACGGCTGGATCGCCCGCCGGTGGAAGCTGATCACCTCGCTCGGCAAGGTCGCCGACCCGATCGCCGACAAGGCGCTCACCGGCGCCGCCCTGGTGCTGCTCTCCTGGTACGACCGGCTGCCCTGGTGGGTGACCGCGGTGATCCTCCTTCGCGAGCTGGGTATCACCGGGCTGCGGTTCTGGGTGATCCGGCACGGGGTGATCGCGGCCAGCCGGGGTGGCAAGATCAAGACCGCGCTCCAGATCCTCGCCATCACCTGGTACCTCTGGCCGATGCCCGCCGCGGCGGCCGTCGTCGGCCCGTGGATCATGGGGGCCGCGGTCGTGGTCACCGTGCTGACCGGCTTCGACTACATCGTCCAGGCCTTCCGCCTCCGCCGTCCCGCCGGATGAGTAGGGCCGCCGGCAGCGGGGAAGAGAGGATCACCATGGGTACGGATGCGCGGCACGAGCGGCCCGTGGGGAACCCGGCGGCGGGCGTGGTGCACCGGCTGTCGCTGCGGCACGAGACCCTCGCGACCGTCGAGTCCCTCACCGGTGGCCTGCTCTCCGCCTCGATCGTGGAGATCGCCGGGGTGAGCGGCGTCTACCGGGGCGGCCTGGTGGTCTACGCCACCGAGCTCAAGTCGCAGCTCGCGGGCGTACCCGCGGATCTGCTGGCGGAGCGCGGACCGGTCGACCCGGACGTGGCCGCCGCGCTCGCCGAGGGCGGGCGGCGCCGCTGCGGCGCCGACTGGGGGCTGGCCACCACCGGGGTGGCCGGGCCGGAACCGCAGGACGGCAAGCCGGTCGGCCTGGTGTACGTCGGGGTCGCCGGTCCCGGCGGCACCCAGGTACGCCGGCTCGACCTCGACGGTGGCCGCGACCACATCCGCTCGGCCGCGGTGATCGAGGGACTGCGGTTGCTCGCCGAGCGGATCCAGGCCGTCGACACGGACGAAGCCGGTCCGGTCGACGCGGACCGGGCCGGGACCGCCCGCCGGTGAGCGGGCCGCGACGCGCCCGACCGCGGGGCCGCCCGGGAACGGCGGCTCGTCCTGCCGTGCGGACGGATCCGGGCAACTGGAGGGGCGGGGCGGGATGTCGTGCGGGCGGGCAACGGGTACCGTTGCGGGAAGGCTCCGACGGGCGGCGTCGGTGCCGGGCCGGTCAACCGCGCCCGGTGCGGCCCGGCCGACCGGTCGGCCGGAGCTGGTGGTCTCGTCTGGAGGAGGTGCGATGGTCCTGCTACGCCGGGTGATCGGTGACGCTCTGCGGGCGCGCCGGCAGGGGCAGCATCGCACCCTTCGCGAGGTCTCCTCCGCCGCCAACGTGAGCCTCGGTTACCTCTCCGAGATCGAGCGCGGTCAGAAGGAGCCGTCCAGCGAGCTGCTGGCGGCGATCTGCGACGCGCTCGGTGCCCGCCTCTCCGAGCTGCTCCGCGAGGTCAGCGACACGGTCGCCCTGGCCGAGCAGATGCCGGGCGTGCTGGTCCCGGTGGCCGACGAACCGGTCGAGTCGACGTCGGTGGCTCCGCCGGCCGTCCGCAAGGCGACCAACCGGGGCGTCCGCCAGGTCTCCTCCGACGGGTCGGTGGCCGTCCAGGTCCGCCAGGACTCGCCGCTCAAGGCGACGCTGCGCAGCACCCGGGTCCGCTCCGCGGACCGGGATGTGGTCTGCGCCGCCTGACTCCGCTCGGTCGCGGCGTGGCCACCGGTGGCGTCCGCCACGTACTGTTGATCAGGGCCGTCCGGGTGCCGGGCTGGCGTCCGCCTGGAACCATGGAGGCACACCGCGCGGCCCGCCGGTCGACTCCGCCCGGGTTGGTGGCGGCGGCGCGACGCTACTGAGGGGACAACGCGGAGATGGCGAACCCGTTCGTCAAGGGTTGGAAATACCTGATGGCGCTCTTCGGCTCGAAGATCGACGAGCACGCCGACCCGAAGGTGCAGATCCAGCAGGCCATCGAGGAGGCCCAGCGGCAGCACCAGGCGCTGGTCCAGCAGGCGGCCGCGGTGATCGGCAACCAGCGTCAGCTCGAGATGAAGCTGTCCCGGCAGATGTCCGAGGTCGAGCAGCTCCAGGCGAACGCCCGGCAGGCCCTGGTGCTGGCCGACCAGGCCCGGGCCCGCGGTGACGAGGCCGAGGCGGGGCGGTACGAGCAGTCCGCCCAGCTCCTCGCCACCCAGCTGGTCTCCGCCGAGCAGGCGGCCGAGGACCTGAAGACGCTGCACGACCAGGCGCTCGCCGCGGCCGCCCAGGCCCGCAAGGCGGTCGAGAACAATTCCATGATCCTCCAGCAGAAGCTGGCCGAGCGCACCAAGCTGCTCAGCCAGCTAGAGCAGGCCAAGATGCAGGAGAGCGTGGCCCGCTCGCTGGAGTCGATGTCCGCGATGACCGCGCCCGGCACCACCCCCTCGCTGGACGAGGTGCGGGACCGGATCGAGCGCCGGTACGCGACCGCGATGGGCCGAGCCGAGCTGGCCGGCAACTCGGTCGAGGGCCGGATGCTGGAGATCCAGAAGGCGACGCTCGACTCGGCCGGGTCGGCGAGACTGGAGCAGATCCGGTCGAGCATGGCCGGCGAGCAGCTCTCCGGCCGGCAGGAGCACCCGGCGGTGGGGCAGGCGCAACCCGCCGACCCGGCGGCCGCCGCCCGGCTGGACGAGATCCGGGCCAGCATGAGCCGGGAGCGCGGCACCGGGGAGAGCACCACCAGGTAGGGACGGGGGAGAAGCAATGGCGGACGAACGGGCCCGGTACTTCCGGCGACTGCGCCGGCTGCGGCGCTCCGCCCGCCGGTGGAGCGTCCTGGCCGGCGGGCTCGGCGGCGCGGCGGCGGTGCTGACCCCGTACGCCGGGATCGGCCTGCCGGACGCGATCTGGGCCGGCGGCGCGGGCAGCGCCATCGCGATCGCCGCCTGGCGCTGGGCCGACCTGCGGGCCCTTGCGGCCGTGCCGGCACCGCCCGCCCTCGACCCGGCCGAGGCCGCCGCCCGCTCCCGGGCCCGGCTGGTCGCCGCCGTCGAGCGGCTGCCCGCCGGTCCGGGCGTCCTGGCCGAGGTACGCCGGGTCCGGTCCCGCCTGGCGCTGCGCGGCACCACGGCGGCGGAGGCGTGGGCCCGGCTCGACCGGGCGTCGCTGACCCTGCAGGGGATGTCCGGCCGGCTCACCGGGCTGGCCGAGCCGGCGGTCCGCGAGGCGGCCGACGCCGACCGCTCGCTGCGCGACCTGGCCGCCCGCGTGGCCAGCGTGGAACGGGCGCTCAAGCTCGCCCCGGCCGAGGCCCGCGGCTCGTTGGCCGACGCGCACGGCACCCTGGCCGGCCAGCTGGAGAGCGGCGTGTCGGCGTACGAGCGGCTGGTGGTGGCCGCCGCCGGCTACGTGGCCGAGGACGCCCGCCCGAGCACCGAGGACCCGGCCGCCGCCCGCCTCACCGAGGCGACCGACCTGCTGCACGGCGTCGCCTCCGCCCTGGCGGAACTCCGCACCGTCAACACCCCCGTCCGCACCACCCCCTGACGTCGGGTCAGCTCGGGGTGGTGACCGGGATGGGGCCGGTCCAGGGTGAGGTGCCGACGACGTTGAAGGACCGGATCCGGTAGTGGTAGGTGACGCCCCGGGCCAGCCCGGTGTTGGTGAACCCCCGGCCGGTGACGGTGAAGGTGGCCAGCTCACGGGTGAAGCCGGGGTCGGCGGCCCGCTGCACCACGAAGCCGGAGCCCGGCCCGGTGGGCGTGCTGGCCGCCCAGTTCAGGATCACCGTGGCGGTGTCCGGGGCCGGTGCGGTCGCGGTCGCGCCGACCCCGGTCGGCAGCCCCGGCCGCGGCGGGGTGGTCACCGTGGCGACCGTCGACCAGGGTGACGCCGCACCCAGGTACGTGGTGCGGACCCGGTAGTAGTACGTGGTGTCCGGGGCGACCGCCGGATCGACGTGGGCGTCGCCGACCGCGATGGCGGTGGTGCCCGGCCCGCTGGTGAAGGTCGGGTTGGTGGCCCGCTGCACGTCCACGCCGCTGGCGAAGGAGCGGTTGGCCCAGCGCAGCGCGACCCGCAGCGGCGCGGCCGGCGGCACCGCCGCGGTCAGCTTCGCCGGCGCGGTGAGGTGCACCGACGCCGGAACGCTGTTGGACCAGGCCGAGCAGCTCACCGCGTTCTCCGCCCGGATCCGGTAGTGGTAGGTGACCCCGGGTGTCACCGTCGCGTCGGTGTGGTGGGTGGCGGTGGCGGCCACGGTGATCTCGGTGAGCCCGTCGGTGAAGGCGGCGTCGGTGGCCCGTTGCAGCAGGTGACTCGCGGCCGGGGGCCGGCTGCCGTGGCCAGTCCAGGCCAGCGCGATGGCCGGCAGCGCGGTGGCCGAGCCGGGCGCCGGAGTGGCGGTCAGCCCGGTCGGGGCAGCGGGTGCGACCCGCAGCACCAGCGGCCGGCTCATGCCCTGGTCGCGCAGCCCCGCCGCGCGGGTCTGCCAGCGGTACTCCCAGCCCAGGTTCACCAGCTGGTTGACCACGGCCGCCGGCCGCCCGTCGATCGGGCTGACCGGGCTGGCGTCGAGCCGGACGCCGGCTGGCCGGGTCGGGTCGAGCAGCCGTACGCTGTCGCCGATCTTGAACGGCAGGCTGGGCGGCACCGGGCGCAGCGCCAGGATCACGTCCTCCCGCGGATTGACCCGGACGGTGTCCTTCCAGCCCAGCTCGTCCGGATCGGGCGGGCGGACGGTGCCGTCCCAGCCGACCCGGTTGACCAGTTGCACGTCGCAGCCCTCCACGTGTACGGGGTGGGTCCGCGGGGCGTCCCCGACGATCCGCCAGAGCTGGGTGCCGTCGGCCGGCCCGCCCACCGGCACGGTCGGGTCGGTCGCGTACAGCACCTCGGTGGCCGGGTCGACCGGCCCGAGCGGCAGGGTGGCCGCGGTGAGCGGGCCGGCGTTCGGGTGACCCACGCCGAGCCGGCCCACCGCCCGGCCGTGCCGGGCCTCGAAGACCTGCCCGATCGACTTCACCGCCAGCGGCAGGGTCACCGGGGTGACCGCGCCGGCCGGGGTGAAGGTGACTGCGGTGGCGCGCGCCGGGACCAGCGTCTCCCGGGCGGTGTGGGTGCCGAACGCCGCGTCGTACGCCGGCTGCGGCACGATCGGCGGCCGCTGGCTCCGCGCGTACGCCTCGGGTAGGCGGGCGGCGAGCCGAGCCAGGTCGTACGGCTCCGCCGGGGTGCCGGTCACCCGGAACTGCAGCAGCGTCCGGGTGTTCGGGCCGTAGCCGGGCCTTGCGGCGGGCAGCCCGCCGGTCGCGGTGCGGTCCGGGGCACCGGTGTGGTGGTCGTACCGGGGGTCGAACCGGGGCAGCGGGGCGGGACAGTCGTTGTAGAGGATCAGGGTGCTGCCCGGGGGGACCGTGGCGAAGTCCACCACCACGTCGGCCCGTTCGCCGGGAGCGAGCAGCAGGGTGTGGCCGTCCACGTTGAGCACGGTCGGGTCCTGCCGGTCGTACCGGTAGCCGATCGGCCGGTTCGCCAGCACCACCGGGGCGGGCAGCAGGCCGGACTCGTTGCCGATCCGGATCAGGTCGGGCCCGGCGGCGTCCGGGTCCGGCACCCCGCCGTCGCGGCCGTCGGTGGGCCAGTACGGCGGCCGGCCGGCCGCCCGTACCGCCTCGACCATCGGCACCTCGCCGGCGTCCGGCTCGGCCAGGTCGCCGTCGTCGGTCCACATCGGTGCGTCCGAGGCGGCCCGGTAGAGCTGGAGGTTCAGGCTGCGGTCCGCGCAGGCGTTGAGGATCCGGAAGCGGTACGCCCGCGGCGCCACCTCGAGGTACGGATAGGCCACCCCGTTGACCAGCGGGGTGTCCCCGTACGCCTCGGGGACGGCCGACGGGTGCGGCACGTTCGGCGCGAGCGGCGGCTCGTCCGGCTCGGCCACCGGATCGTGGTGCGGGTTCGGCACCGGGGCGACCCACGGGCTGCCGCCGCCGTCCGGGTCGTGCGTCCACGGCCCGTAGTCCCAGCGGCCGGTCGGGTTGGTGCCGGTGGCCCGGTAGGGGTTCTGCCGCGGCTGGTAGACGTGCGGGTGCCAGAGGCTCCCCTTGGCTCCCCAGCGGTCCCGGTCCCAGGTCGGGTCCTGCGCGGCGAGTTGGGCGTCGTCCGGCACGAAGGTCTTGTCCTGGATCACCAGCGGCAGCTGGTCGGCGGGGAGCACGCCGTCGGCGACCAGCCGTTCCTCGGCCGGATCGGTGAGCAGGTAGAGGGCGAGCTGCCCGGAGTAGACGGTGAGCCGGGACAGGCCGAGGGTGTTGTCGTGCAGCCACATCAGCCGGCCGCTCTGCTCGTTCGGGAAGTAGAGGGTGGTGGCCCCGACGCCCGGCGGCGGCATGTCCGGCACCGGCGTCACCCCCACTCCCGTCGGGTACGGGGTGATCTCCCCGGGCGGGGTGACCCACTGCCAGGGGTTGCCGGCGCTGATCCAGGCCGTCTGCGCTCCGGCCAGGTGCGGCACCGCCCGGTTCTGCGGGTACGGCGCCGGTCCGTCCAACGGCCCGGTGCCGGCCCCGTCGACGGTCTCGTCGACCGGCAGGAAGAGTTCGCCGGCCCGGCCGGTGGGCAGCTGGTTGATGAACTTGATCCGGACCGGCCGGCCGCGGCGCGCCATGATCAACGGGCCGAGGTGCCAGGGCCGGTCCGGCGGGCTGACCGTGTTGTGCCCGGACCGGTCGGTGCCGAGGTTGAGCTGGCGGTAGCCGCGCAGCCGGGTGGCCGGCAGGTCGCGGTGCAGACGTTGCGTGTACTCCTGGAGCCCGATCTCGTAGTAGTCGCAGCCGGGCCAGGTGATGGTGTCCGGCACCGCGATCGGCAGCCGGGTGCCCAGCCCGTCGGTGGCCCGGCCGCCAGCCGAGCTGGTGTTGTCGAATGCGTCGGGCAGCGGCAGCGGGTCGAGGAACTTCCGGATGCCGGTGCCGGGCACCGGCCGGCCGTCCCGGTCGAGGGTGGGCAGCGGGCTGCCGGCGAAGTTCGGCAGCGGGCCGAAGCAGCGCGGCACGGCGGCCGGGTCGAGGCTGGCCGGCGCCGGCCCGATGTCCTCTTCGGCCACCCGGGCGGCGGGCACGGTGGGCGCGTGGTCCTCGCCGGCCCGGGCGGCGCGGTCCGCCCAGCCCGACCGGAGTCTGCGGAACAGGGCCATGGCTCTCCCCCGGATCAAGGCGCGCCCGCCGCCACCCGGGCGTACGCGCTGCTGACGATCGGTGAGCGGTCAATCGCAGCATGCGACGCCGGAGCCGGGCAGGGAAGTACCCAATCGTCCGTATCTTGGGGGATCTTGCCGATTCATGGAAGTTCCACGGGCCGGCCACGGGAGTCACTGGGTCACTCGGCCTCGCCGTCCGGGTGGCCGTGTGAGCAGCCACTCCCACGCCTTGACAAATCTGCGCCGCCGGGCGGCTTTCGAACAGCCGCGGATGATGACGATGTCGTTGAGAGCGGTATGCCTCCAGGGCATAAATATGACTCAGAGGCATACCGCTCTTCGCGGTGTGCCGGGAGCGGAGCAAGGCGATGGCGTGAGCGGTCGCGGCCCGGCCGGCGACCGCCGCAGACCCGTCAGCGGCGGTCCGGCTGGCAGGACGGGCACCAGTAGGTGACCCGCTCGCCCAACTCCTCCTTGCGGATCGCGGTGCCGCAGCGCCGGCAGGGCTGGGCTGGGCGGCCGTACACGTAGCTGGTCGCGCCCCGGTGCAGCGAGCCGGTGGTGCTCTGCGCCCAGCGGCCCCGGTTCGCTGCGAGCAGCCGCTGCGCGAGGGTGACCACGCCGGCCAGGTCGGGCACCGCGCGCACCGGCGTCCACGGTGAGATCCCGCGCAGGAACAGCACCTCGCACTTGTAGAGATTGCCCACGCCGGCCAGGTTGCGCTGGTCCAGCAGCGCCTCGCCGATGGTCTCGTCGGGGTGGGCGGCCAGCCGGCGGACCGCCTCGTCCGGGTCCCAGTCCGGGCCGAGCAGGTCCGGCCCGAGGTGGCCGACCAGCGACTCCTCCTCGGCGGTCGGAACCAGGGCCAGGTCGTGCAGGTGGTAGCCGACCGCGACCGCGCCGGAGGAGCGGAGCACCGCCCGGATCAGGTGCGCGGGCCGGGCCGCCCACCGCTCGCCCGGGGCGTACACCCGCCAGACGCCGTCCATCCGCAGGTGTGAGTGCAGGGTCCAGTCGCGCCCGCTGCCGGCGTGCCCGGCCGGCGCGGTGAGCCGGAGCAGCAGGTGCTTGCCCCGGCTGGCCGACTCCCGGACGGTCCAGCCGGTCAGGTCGGTCGTCGCGAGCTGCGGCATCCGGAATTCGGAGCCGGTGAGCCGAGCACCGGCCAGCGCCCGCTGGAGGACGCGGGCGCTGTTCCAGACGGTGTCACCTTCGGGCACCCGTCCATCCTCTCTCGCCGAGCCCGAAACCCGGTGACCCCGCCCGGGCCGCCGGGCCGTCCGCCCGGGCCGGTGCTCAGTCCCCGGTCACCCGCACCACGTCGCCGGGGCGTACGCCGAGCAGGTCGACCGCGCGGCCGGTGTTGACCGCCAGCGCGACCAGCCCGGCCGAGTCGACGTACGCGACCAGCCCGCCGGCCGGGGCGTCGCCGAAGGTGCGTCCACGCACCGCGACGGCTCCCGCGACGGCGTCAGGTCGCTGCGCGTCGTCAGACGCTTGGAGCTCCGGCCGTCGTAGCGGCACGGCGTCAGACGTGCCGGGTTGGCGGTGTCGGTCGACCGGGCCGGCCACCCGGAGCCGGTTCGGCAGCCCGTCGAGGAGGCTGGCCGAGGCGGCGAGCTGCACGTTGCCGAAGTGGTCGACGGTGAGCACCTCGGCGGCGAATCCGTCCGGCTCGGTGCGGACCACCGGTGCCGGCAGCCGCACCAGCGTCTCCGGGGCCAGCGCCGGGCCCGCCTCGGCCAACGGCGCGCCGAGCGCCAGCCGGGCGGCGACCGGCGCGAACACGTCCCGGCCGTGGAACGTGCGGGAGACCGTCGGTGCCAGCCACGCCGGGTTGGTCAGCTCCACCGCTTCGGTGATCCCGCCCAGGGCCTCGGCCGCGTCCAGCAGCAGTCCGTTGTCCGGCCCGACGAGCAGCCCGCCGGGGGCGGCGAGGGCGATTCCGCGCCGGGCGGTGCCGACGCCCGGGTCCACCACCCCGACGTGTACTCCCACCGGCAGGTACGGCACGGTCTGCGCGAGTACCGCCGCGCCCCGGCGGACGTCGGCCGGGGGCACCAGGTGGGTCACGTCGATCACCCGGGCGTCGGGGGCGAGCCGGGCGATGACCCCGTGGCACGCCGCCACGAACCCGTCGGCGAGACCGTAGTCGGTGGTCAGCGAGATCCAGACGGTCCGGGCCATGCGGGCAGGCTATCCGGCGGACCGTGGCCGCGCTCCGATGCCACTCCATCCAGGATCGAGCACGATCTTCACCGGGCGCCCCTGGCGGCAGGCGGCCGTGGGGCGAGGATGGCGCGCGGGAGACGAGCGGTCAGGCGCGTAGCCGGAGGCCGCGGGGGGTGGGGCGGAAGCCGGCGGCGGTCAGGGCGTCGCGCAGCGGCGAGGAGCGCACCGCCTCGCCGTCGGCGCGTTCCACCGAGATGGCGCCGAGGGCTCCGGAGTGCACCGCGTCGGCGAGCGCCTTGCCCGCGGCGGCGAGCAGGTCCGCGTCGTCGGTGAACGACAGGAGGGTCCGGCCGCCCCGTTCCACGTAGAGCGCCAGGTCGCCGCCGACCAGCACGACCAGCGCGCCGGCCTTGCGGCCGGCCCGGTGTCCGGTGGCCGGGGTGGTGCCGTCGCCGGAGTCGACCACCCGTTCCGGCCAGGGCAGCGCCGCGCCGTACGGGTTGGCCGGGTCGGTGGCGGCCAGCACCACGGTCGGCCCGCCCGCGCTCCGGGTGTCGTCGACCAGGGCGCGGATCCGGTCGACCGCCCCGGGCACCGCGAACTGGGCCGCGCCCAGCCCCTCGACGAAGTAGCCCCGGCGGGCCGCGCCGCGCTCCTCGAGCGCGGACAGCACCGGATAGACCGCGGCGAAGCCACCGGTGACCTGCTCGGCCATGACCGCGCCCCGGGTGACCACGCCGTGCCGTTCCAGCAGCAGGTCGGCGAGGGCGGCGGCCCGGCGGGTCGGGTCGAGGTCCCGTTCGGGCAGCCGGGACCAGCGCCCGGCGACGGTGGGCGGGCCGCTGCGGCTGGGCAGCGCCACCCGGCCGGGCCGCCGGTAGCGGGTGCGCGGGGCGGATGGCCGGGACCGGTGCGCCCCGCCTCCACCGAGGACCGCCCGCAGCGGGGCGAGGGTGTCGTTGGTGAGGTGCCCGGCCCAGACCAGGTCCCAGATCGCCGCGGCGAGGGCGGCGTCGTCGGCCGAGCCGACCCGGTCGGAGAGCGAGCGGAAGAAGAGCGCCTGCCCGTCGGCGAGCGCGTCCAGCACGGCGTCGTGCAGCGGGGTACGGGCCAGCGCCTCGTCCGGCGGCGGGAGCAGCAGCGGCGCGACGTCCGCGTACGCCAGGGTGACCCAGCCGTCGCCGCCGGAGATAGCTCCGGACCCGGCCCACACCACCTCCCCGCTGGCGCACAGCTCGTCGAGCTGGGCGGGGGAGTAGTCGGCGACCCGGGCGGGCAGCACGAGCCGTTCCAGCGCGGACGCCGGCACTGCCACCCCCTGGAGCTGCTCGACGGTGGCGGCTACCGCCTCCACGCCCCGGGCCGACGAGCCGACCTGCTGCCAGCGGGGCAGGAACGCGGCGAGGGCCCGCGGCGGCACCGGCTCGATCTCCCGGCGCAGCGCGGCGAGGGAGCGGCGGCGCAGCAGGCGCAGCACCTCGGCGTCGCACCACTGGGTGCCGACGCTGTCCGGGGCGAACTCGCCGGAGACCACCCGCCCGGTGGCGGCGAGCCGGCGCAGCGCCTGCTCGACCACGAACACCCCGAGCCCGAACCGGGCCGCGCAGCTGGCCGCCGCGAAGGGGCCGTGGGTGCGCGCGTATCGGGCGACCAGGTCGCCGAGCGGGTCGGCGACCGGCGCCAGGTACGCCTCGGCCACCCCGACCGGCAGCGCCACGCCGAGCGCGTCCCGGAGCCGGGCGGCGTCGTCCACGCCCACCCAGCGGTCCTCGCCGGCGATCCGGACCCGCAGCACCCGGCGGGCCGCCGCCAGCTCCGTCAGCCAGCCGGCCGGTACGCCCCGCCCGGCCAACTCGGCGTCGCTCAGGTCGCCGACCACGCGGAGCAGCTCGACCACGTCCTCGGCGTCGCGGGGGCGGCGCTGCTCGGTGAGCCAGCGAAGCTGTCGCTCGGTCTCGGCGAGCACCGCCGGGTCGAGCAGCTCCCGCAGGTCGACCCGGCCGAGCAGCTCGCCGAGGAGGGCGGAGTCGAGGGCCAGCGCGGCGGCCCGGCGCTCGGCGAGGGGGGCGTCGCCCTCGTAGAGGAAGGCGCCGACGTAACCGAAGAGCAGCGAGCGGGCGAACGGGGACGGGCGCTCGGACTCCACCTCGACGAGACGGATCCGGCGGGCGGCCAGGTCGCGCATCAGCTCGGCCAGGGCCGGCTGGTCGAAGACGTCCTGGAGACACTCCCGGGCGGCTTCCAGGGTGACCGGGAAGTCGGGGTACTCGCGCGCCACGTCGAGGAGTTGGGCGGCCCGCTGGCGCTGCTGCCAGAGCGGCTGCCGGCGGCGCGGGTCGCGGCGGGGCAGCAGCAGTGACCGGGCCGCGCACTCGCGGAACCGGGACGCGAAGAGCGCCGAGGTGCCGACGGACTCCTCCACGAGCTGGGTGATCTCGTCGGGCTCGAAGACCACCACGTCGGCGCCGGGTGGCTCGTCGGCGGTGTCCGGCAGCCGCACCACGATGCCGTCGTCGGCGGGCATCACCTGGGCGTCCACCCCGTACCGCTCGGCGAGCCGGCGGCCGATGGCCAGCGCCCACGGCCCGTTGACCCGGGCCCCGAGCACCGAGTGCACGGCGAGCCGCCAGTCGCCCAGCTCGTCGCGGAACCGCTCGACCACCACCGTCCGGTCGTCGGGCAGTGCGCGGGTGGCCTCCTTCTGCTCCCGCAGGTATGCCATGAGGTTGCCGGCGGCCCAGTCGTCCAGCCCGCCGGCGCGCAGCGCGGTGACGGCGTCGGCGTCGGTCTGCCGGAGCAGGGCGCGGACCCGGGCGCCGATGGCCCGGCCCAGCTCGACCGGGCGGCCGAGCTGGTCGCCCTTCCAGAACGGCATCCGGGCAGCCTGCCCGGGCGCGGGCGAGACCAGCACCCGGTCGGGGGTGATCTCCTCGATCCGCCAGGACGACGACCCGAGCAGGAAGACGTCGCCGACCCGCGACTCGTAGACCATCTCCTCGTCCAGCTCGCCGACCCGGGCGGCCCGCTCGGCGCCGGCCAGGAAGACGCCGAACATTCCCCGGTCGGGGATGGTGCCGCCGCTGGTGACGGCGAGCCGCTGCGCGCCGGGCCGGCCGGTGAGCACATCGGTGGACCGGTCCCAGACCAGCCGGGGCCGCAGCTCGGCGAAGGCGGTCGACGGGTAGCGGCCGGAGAGCATGTCGAGCACGGCGTGCAGCGCCGAGTCGGGCAGCTCGGCGAAGGGGGCCGCCCGGCGGACCAGCACGGCCAGGTCGCCGAGCCGCCACGGCTCCAGGGCGACCATCGCCACGATCTGCTGGGCCAGCACGTCGAGTGGGTTGCGCGGGTGGTGCAGCTCCTCGATCGCGCCCTGCGCCATCCGCTCGGAGACCACGGTGCAGGAGAGCAGGTCGCCGCGGTGCTTCGGGAAGACCACGCCCCGGGAGACCGCGCCGACCTGGTGGCCGGCCCGGCCGACCCGTTGCAGCCCGGCGGCGACGCTCGGCGGGGCCTCGATCTGCACCACCAGGTCGACCGCGCCCATGTCGATGCCGAGCTCCAGGCTGGAGGTGGCTACCACGGCGGGAAGCTGCCCCGACTTGAGCGCCTCCTCGATGTGCCGGCGCTCCTCGCGGGAGACGCTGCCGTGGTGGGCGCGGGCGATCACCGGCGCCGCCCCGGCCGCCGCCCCGGACTGCGCCATCACCTCGGCCGGCTGCCGGTGCGCGCGCCGCGGCCCGCGCTGCGGCTCGCCGTCGGCGGCCGCCGGGCCGTCGTCCCACCCCGCCGGATCGGATACGCCCACCGGCCCGCCGCCCTGGGCCACGCGGCTGCCGTCGGGAGTGGACGCCGTCGCCAGTTCCTCGGCGGCCAGCTCGTTGAGCCGGGCGCAGAGCCGTTCGGCGCTGCGCCGGGAGTTGGTGAAGACGATCGTCGACCGGTGCGACCGGACCAGCGCGAAGACCCGCTCCTCGACGGCCGGCCAGATCGACGCCCGGCGCGGACCGGGGCCGCCGAGGTCGTCCTCCGGGGGCTCCTGCTCGTCGAGGCGGGTCATGTCCTCCACCGGCACCTGCACGCTGACCTCGATGGTCTTGCTGCTGGCCGGCTGCACCACGTCGACCGGGCGGGCCCCGCCGAGGAACCGGGCGCAGGCGTCGACCGGCCGGACGGTGGCGGACAGGCCGATCCGCTGCGCGGGCGCCTCCAGCAGCGCGTCGAGGCGTTCGAGGGAGAGCGCCAGATGGGCACCGCGCTTGGTGCCGGCGACCGCGTGCACCTCGTCGACGATGACCGTCCGCACGCCGCGCAGCGACTCCCGGGCGGCGGAGGTGAGCAGCAGGAACAGCGACTCCGGGGTGGTGATGAGGATGTCCGGCGGGGTGCGCGCGAAGGCCCGTCGCTCGTCGGCCGGGGTGTCGCCGGTGCGCATGCCGACGGTGATCTCCGGCGGGGTGAGGCCGAGGCGGATGGCGGCCTGGCGGACGCCGGCGAGTGGGGCGCGCAGGTTGCGCTCCACGTCGACGGCGAGGGCCTTGAGCGGGCTGACGTAGAGCACCCGGCAGCGCTGCCGGGCCTCGGCCGGCGGCGGCTCCTTGGCCAGCCGGTCGAGCGACCAGAGGAACGCGGCCAGGGTCTTGCCGGAGCCGGTCGGCGCGACGACCAGCGCGTTGCGCCCGGCGGCGATCGACCGCCACGCGCCGGCCTGGGCGGCGGTCGGCGACGCGAAGGCGGCGGCGAACCACTCGCGGGTCGCCGGGCCGAATTCCGCCAGCACCGCCGCGCCTCCGCCGGTCACCTCGTCCGCCACGCCTCCATCCTGCCTCGCCGGGGTGACATTCCGTCCGTGCCGGGTGCTGGTCTGTCCGGTTAGGAAGGCTTACGCGTTTGATGTGCCGTTGCAGCTGTTAAGTCTTACTTAACTGCTTGCTTGTGCCGCGCAACATAAAGTAACTTCACTCGCAACACAGCGTGGGGTGGAGGGCGTGGATGACCGTCGAGGGGCGAGGCTCCGGGCCCGGGACCGATGTGCTCATCCGCAAGGTCGACAGCCACCTCGCCGCGCTTCGCGCCGGCCTGCACGGCCCCGAGCTGGCGCTCGCCGAGGATCTGGCCCGCTGCCTGCGCGAGCTGGTGGTCGCCACCGCTCATTCCAGCGCCGCCGATCGCGGCCTGGTCCGCGCCGCCGTGCACTACTTCGTCCTGCGCCGGGAGAGCCGCGGCAAGCTGTTGCCGGTGCGCTCCCTCGCCGCCGCGCAGCGGGTGGTCAACAAGGCCGTCCGCCAGCTCGGCCGCGAGGACCTGCTGGTGGAGACCCCGCGGGAGCGCCCGGCCCCCGAGCCGGCCACGGCCATTCCGGCTCGGCGGGGCTGACCCCGCGTCGCCCTCCGGGGCGGTCGGCTGCCGGCCGGCGACGTCGCGCCGCTTCGGCCACCCGCCGCAGCGGATATGCCCGTCCGACTCCTGACCGGGGCATTTTTCGCAAACCTGCCCGTGGCCGGACGATCTGACGTCTGATCGGTCGTGGCGCAGCCCGCCGGGCGCGCGCTGCCGCCTCGACCTGGAGTACGCGTGCTCGTCCTGCTGATCCTGCACCTGGTGGCGGCCCTGCTCGCCCCGCTGCTGGTCGGAAGGTGGGGCCCCCGCGCCTGCTACCCGCTCGCGCTCGCCCCGGCCGCCACGTTCGGCTGGGCCGTCGCCCACACCGGGACGGTCCGTGCCGGCGGCGCGGTGGTCGAGACGTACCGGTGGGTCGGGGAGCTCCAGCTCGACGTGGCGCTGCGCGTCACCACCCTGTCCTGGCTGATGCTGCTGCTGGTCGGCGGGGTCGGTGCGCTGGTGCTGGTCTACTCCGCCCGCTACTTCCACGCCGGCTCGGCGGGGCTGGCCCGGTTCGCGGCCGTCATGGTCGCCTTCGCCGGAGCGATGCTCGGCCTGGTCGTCTCCGACGACCTGCTGCTGCTCTACGTCTTCTGGGAACTGACCACGGTCTTCTCCTACCTGCTGATCGGGCACAGCACCGAGCGGCGGTCCAGCCGGTTGGCGGCCGCCCAGGCGCTGATCGTCACCACGCTCGGCGGGCTGGCCATGCTGGTCGGCTTCCTCCTGCTCGGCCACCACGCCGGGGGCTACCGCTGGTCCCTGATCACCACCACGCCGCCGCCCGGCGGCGGGTATCTCGCCACGGCCGTGCTGCTGATCCTGGTCGGGGCGCTGGCCAAGTCGGCGGTGTTCCCGTTCACCTCGTGGCTGCCCGTGGCGATGGCCGCCCCGACGCCGGTCAGCGCGTACCTGCACGCGGCGGCGATGGTGAAGGCGGGCGTCTTCCTGGTCGCGCTGCTCGCCCCGGTGCTCGCCCCGGCCGGCCCGTGGCGGCCGGTCACCGTGGCCGCCGGGCTGGTCACCCTGGTCGTCGGGGGCTGGGCGGCGTTGCGGCAGACCGACCTCAAGCTGCTGCTGGCGTACGGGACGGTGAGCCAGCTCGGCCTGCTCACCGTGGTGCTCGGCGCGGGCACCCCGCAGGCGGCCCTCGCCGGCACCGCGATGCTGCTGGCGCACGCGCTGTTCAAGGCGGCGCTCTTCCTCGTCGTCGGCATCCTCGACCACAGCGCCGGCAGCCGGGACCTGCGGGACCTGTCCGGCGTGTGGCGGAGCGCCCCCGTGCTCGCCGGGGTCGCCGCGCTGGCCGCCGCCTCGATGGCCGGCCTGCCGCCGCTGCTCGGCTTCGTCGCCAAGGAGGCGGTCCTCGCCGCGTTCACCGGGCAGCCGCTGGTGCTGGCGGTGCTCGTGCTGGGGAGCGCGCTGACCGTGGCGTACAGCATCCGCTTCCTGTGGGGCGCCTTCGTCGGCCGGCCGGGCGTCCCGGCCACCGACGTCGAGCGGCCCCCGGCCGTGATGCTCGTACCCGCGGCCCTGCTCGCCGTCGCCGGGCTCGCCGCCGGCCCGGCCGCCGGCTGGCTCGGCGGCCTGCTCCGCCCGTACGCCGAGCTGCTCGGCCCGGTCGAGGAGGGCCTGGCGCTCTGGCACGGACCGACCGTGGCGCTGGGCCTCTCCGCCGCCGTGCTCGCCGGCGGCGCGGTGCTGCACCTGGTCCGCGGCCCACTCGCCCCGGCGCTGGCCCGGCTGCGCGCCCCGGTCGGCGGCAACCAGGGGTACGAGTGGGCGACCCACCAGTTCGACCGGTTCGCTATCAAGGTCACCAGCACCACCCAGCGCGGTGCCCTGCCGCAGTACCTCGGCACCGTGCTGCTCGTGCTGGTGCTGGTGCCCGGCGCGGCGATGCTGGCGGCCCGGCCCTGGCGGGCCAGGATCGTCGCCTGGGACACCCCGGTGCAGCTCGTGGTCTGCCTGGTGATCGCGGTGGCGGCGGTGCTCGCGCTCGGCGCCCGGCGGCGCCTCACCGCGATGCTGCTGGTCGGGGTGACCGGCTACGGCAGCGCGATGATGTTCGTGCTCTACGGCGCGCCCGACCTGGCGCTCACCCAGTTCCTGGTGGAGACGGCCACCATCGCGGTCTTCGTGCTGGTGCTGCGCCGGCTGCCGGACCGCTTCTCGGCCCGCCCGCTGCGGAGCAGCCGCTGGGTACGCCGCGGGATCGGGGTGGCGGTCGGGCTGGTGCTGGCCGGGCTCGCCCTCGTCGCGGCCGACGCCCGGCGCAGTCCGTCGATCTCGCTGGCCTTCCCCGACCTGGCGGTCGTCGAGGGCCACGGTCGCAACGTGGTCAACGTGACCCTGGTGGACATCCGGGCCTGGGACACCATGGGGGAGATCTCGGTGCTGGTGGCGGCCGCGACGGGCGTGGCCAGCCTGATCTACGAGCGGTCCCGCACCGGGCCGCGGCCGCGCCGCCCCCGCCCGTACGGGGACCAGCGCACGGTGTGGCTGCGCGGCGGGGCCACGCTGCAGGAGCACCAGCGGTCGATCGTCTTCGAGGTGGTCACCCGGCTGATCTTCCACACCGTGGTGCTCTTCTCCCTGTTCCTCCTCGCCTCCGGCCACAACGCGCCCGGGGGCGGCTTCGCCGGCGGCCTCGTCGCCAGCCTCGCCCTGGCCGTCCGCTACCTGGCCGGCGGCCGGTACGAACTGGCCGAGGCGGTGCCCGTCGGGGCCGGGACGGTGCTCGGCGCCGGGCTGGCCGTCTCGGTCGGCAGCGGGGTCGTCGGGCTGCTGACCACCGGCGAGGTGCTGCAGAGCGTCGACGTGCCCCTGTGGCTCCCCCTGGTCGGCCCCTTCCACCTGGTCACGTCGCTCTTCTTCGACATCGGCGTCTATCTGGTCGTGGTCGGGCTGGTGCTGGACATCCTGCGCAGCCTCGGCGCCGAGGTGGACCGGCACGTCGAGGCGGCCGGCGAGCCGGCCCGGGGTCTCGCCGTCGAGCGCGGGAGGGAGCGGGGGTGAGCCAGCCGAGCCTCGTCCTGGTGATCACCGCGGGGGTGCTCGCCGCCACCGGCGTCACGCTGCTGCTGGAGCGGAGCCTGACCCGCATCCTGCTCGGCGTCATCCTGCTCGGCAACGGGGTGAACCTGCTGATCCTGGCCGGTGGCCGGGCCGGCGGCGCGCCACTGGTCGGCAGCGGGCCGACCGGGCGGATGAGCGACGCGCTGCCGCAGGCCATGGTGCTCACCGCCGTGGTGATCACCTTCGGGCTGACCGCGTTCCTGCTCGCCGTCGCGTACCGGGACTGGTATCTCAGCGGCGACGACGAGGTGCAGGACGACCTGGAGGACCGGCAGATCGTCCGGCTCGCCGAGCGCAACGAGGTGTCCACCGCGGACCTGGGCGGCGAAGGCCCGAACAACGACCCGGAACAGGTGGACCCGGAGCCGGCGCTGCGCCGACTGCGCCGCCGCGGGGGAAAACGGTGAGCGCGAGGAGTGAGCCGGGTTTGCGAGCCCCGCAGTCGCGAACGAATGGCGGCCCGGTGAGCGCGAGGAGTGAGCCGGGTTTGCGAGCCCCACGGCCGCGAACAGAGGTGGCGGCGTGACCCCGGCCCTGGTGCCGTTGCCCGTGGTGGTGCCCCTGCTCGGTGCCGCGCTCACCCTGCTCCTGGGCAACCGGCCCCGGTTGCAGCGGTCGGTCAGCGTGCTCGGTCTCGCCACCACCCTGACGGTCGCGGTGCTGCTGCTGATCGAGGCGTACCGGCACGGGCCGGTGGTGGTCCGGGTGGGTGGCTGGCCCGCGCCGGTCGGCATCGTGCTGATCGCCGACCAGTTGGCGGCGCTGCTGCTGGTGGTCTCCTCGGCGGTGACCCTCTGCGTGCTGCTCTACTCGATCGGCCAGGGCCGCGGGGAGACCGGTGAGACCGCGCCGGTGAGCATCTACCACCCCACCTATCTGGTGCTCACCGCCGGCGTGACCAACGCCTTCCTGGCCGGGGACCTGTTCAACCTCTACGTCGGCTTCGAGATCCTGCTGGCGGCGAGCTTCGTGCTGATCACGCTCGGCGGCACCGAGACCCGCATCCGCACCGGCCCGACGTACGTGGTGGTCAGCATCCTCTCCTCGATGGTCTTCCTGGCCGCGGTCGGCCTGGTGTACGCGGCCACCGGCACCGTGAACATGGCCCAGCTCGCCGGGCGGCTGGACGCCCTGCCGGCCAGCGTCCGGCTGTCCCTGCAGCTCATGCTGCTGCTCGCCTTCGGCATCAAGGCGGCGGTGTTCCCGGTGTCGGCGTGGCTGCCGGACAGCTACCCGACCGCGCCGGCCCCCGTCACCGCGGTCTTCGCCGGCCTGCTCACCAAGGTCGGCGTGTACGCGATCATCCGCGCCCAGACGCTGCTCTTCCCCGGCGGCCAGGTCGCTGACCTGCTCCTGGTGGTGGCCGGGCTGACCATGGTGGTCGGCATCCTCGGCGCGGTGGCCCAGTACGACATGAAGCGGCTCTTCTCGTTCACCCTGGTCAGCCACATCGGTTACATGATCTTCGGGGTGGCGCTGAGCAGCGTCGCCGGCCTGGCCGGGGCGATCTTCTACGTGGTCCACCACATCACCATCCAGACCACCCTCTTCCTGGTCGCCGGCCTGGTCGAGGAGCGGGCCGGCAGCACCGACCTGCGGCGGCTGGGCGGGCTGGCCCGGGTCACCCCGCTGCTCGCCGTGCTCTTCTTCGTCCCGGCGATGAACCTGGCCGGCATCCCGCCGTTCTCCGGCTTCCTCGGCAAGCTCGGCCTGCTCCAGGCCGGCGTCGCGGCCGGCGGGGTGCTGCCCGCCGTCCTGGTCGCCGCCGGCACGCTCACCAGCCTGCTCACCCTCTACGCCGCCTCCCGGGTGTGGAACATCGCGTTCTGGCGGGCACCCCGGCTGGCCACCTCCCGCCCACCTGTGCGGCTGCCCGCGCTGATGGTCGGCGCCACCGCCGCCCTGGTGGTGCTCGGCGTGGGGCTGACCCTGGCCGCCGGGCCGCTGTTCCGGGTCAGCGTGGACGCCGCCACCGACCTGCGCCAGCGCACCCCGTACGTCCGGGCCGTCCTGCCGGCGGGTGCGCCGTGACCCGCGAGCCGCCCGAGAGGCCGCCGACGGAAGCCGCGCAGTCCGCCGAGCCGCCGGCCAGGCCGCCGACGGAAGCCGCGCAGTCCGCCGAGCCGCCGGCCAGGCCGCCGACGGAA
>NZ_JBEYER010000022.1:0-30870 GCF_040634005.1 Micromonospora sp. NPDC007271 | reverse complement strand
GAAGCCGCGCAGTCCGCCGAGCCACCGGCCAGGTCGCCCGCCGAGCCACCCGCCGAGCCGCCGGACGCGCCGCCGTCCGGTGGTGGGCCGGCGGGCCGACCGTCCGCCGGGGCGCGGGCGGTGGACGACGGGCCGACGCCGGCCGTCGGCCGGGGTGGGCGGCGCCGCGACCAGGCCGTGGCGCTCGGGTGGCTGGTGGTGATCTGGCAGCTGCTCTGGGGCCGGTTCTCCTGGGGCAACCTGCTCGGCGGCCTCGTCGTCGGGGCCGCCGTGCTGATCTTCTTCCCGCTCCCGCCGGTCACCTTCGGCGGCCGGCTCCGCGTCGGCGCGTTGCTGGTCCTCGCGGTCACCTTCGTCGGCGAGCTGGTCCGCGCCAGCGTGCACGTCGCCGCCATCGCGGTCCGACCGGGCTACCGGCCGCGCGGCGCGATCCTCGCCGTACCGCTGCGGGTCCGCACCGACCTCAACCTGGCCCTCGCCGCCGAGCTGGTCTCCCTCGTCCCCGGCACCCTCATCCTCGACGTGGACCGCGACCGGGGCGTCCTCTACGTGCACGTCCTCGAGGTGTGTCGCCCCGAGGACCTGGCCGTCAACCGCGCCCGCGTCCTCGCCGTCGAACGGCGCATCGTCCGCGCCGTCGGCTCCCCGCAGGAGGTACGTCAGCTCGGCGTGCCACTCGTCGAACGGAGGAACCAACCCTGATGATCGCTTTCCTCGCCGTCGCGCTGACCGTCCTGCTCTCGGTCACGGCGCTGCTCGCCCTGGCCCGCATCTACCTGGGCCCGTCGCTGCTCGACCGGGTCGTCGCCGCCGACCTGCTGCTGGCCACCATGCTCGGCGCGGTGGGCGCGGAGGCGGCGGTCAACCGGCACGCCACCACGCTGCCCGTGCTGGTGGTGCTCTCCCTGCTCGGCTTCGTCGGCTCGGTCTCCCTGGTCCGCTTCGCGGTACGCGAGGAGGCGCGATGAGCGTGCTCGCCGACTGGCTGGGCGCGGCCTGCCTGCTGGCCGGCGCGCTGCTCAGCCTCGCCGCCGGGATCGGTGTGCTGCGCTTCCCGGACGCGCTGGGCCGGATGCACGCGGCCACCAAGCCGCAGGTGCTGGGCGTGCTGCTGCTCCTGCTCGGGCTGGCGCTGCGCCTGCGTACGGCGGCGGACCTGGGCATGATCGCGCTGGTCGGGATCTTCCAGCTGGCCACCGCGCCGGTCGCCGCGCAGATGATCGGCCGGGCCGCCTACCGGAGCGGGCGCATCGACCGGGACCTGCTGGACGCCGACGAGTTGGCCGGGCGGTGAACGGGACGCTGGGGAGCCTTCCCGGCACCTTCAGCGGGCGTCCAGGCTACGCCGATAGAATGTCGGCATGATCGACTCTTCTGCCCAGGAGGGCAGCAGTAGCCAGCCGGGTAAGGCCCGGCAACCCCTCGGCCCGACGACCCCGGGAGCCCTGAACCTCCCGTGCTGATCCTCGTCGGACTTGTTCTCATCATCGTGCTCACCGCCGCCACCGGCTATTTCGTGGCCCAGGAGTTCGGTTACGTCGCCGTGGACCGGGGCAAGCTCAAGCAGCTCGCCGACGGCGGTGACCGGGCCGCCGCCCGGGCCCTGGAGGTGACCGGGCGGCTCTCGTTCATGCTCTCCGGCGCCCAGCTCGGCATCACCGTGACCGCCCTGCTGGTCGGTTACGCCGCCGAGCCGTACCTGGGCGCCGGGCTGGCCGGCCTGCTCAACGTCGCCGGGGTCTCCACCGCCGTCGCGCTGCCGCTGTCGGTGGCGCTCGCCCTGATCATCGCCACCGTCGTGCAGATGGTCCTCGGCGAGCTGGCGCCGAAGAACCTGGCCATCGCCCGCGCCGAGCGCCTCGCGCGGGCGCTGTCCCGGTCCACCCTGATCTACCTGAGGATCGCCGGTCCGGTGATCACCCTCTTCGACCGGGCCGCCGTCCGGCTGCTGCGTCGGGTCGGCATCGAGCCGATCGAGGAGTTGCCGAGCGGCGCCACCCCGGAGGACCTGGAACAGATCATCGCCGAGTCCCGGGAGGAGGGGCACCTCGACGCCGCGATGTCCGACCTGCTCGACCGGGGCCTCGACTTCCGGGAGTTGACCGCCGGGGAGGCCATGGTCCCCCGGGTCGACGTGCACACCGTACGGGCCGACGAACCGGTCAGCCGGGTCGTCGAGCTGCTCGACACCGGCCACTCCCGGTTCCCGGTGCGGGGCGCGGAGGGGGTCGACGACCTGGTCGGCGTGGTCGGCATCGCCGACGTGCTCGGGGTGCCGCCCGCGGAGCGGGCCACCACCCGGGTCGCGGCGGTGGCCGTACCCCCGCTGCTGGTGCCGGAGACGCTGCCGTTGCCGACGGTGCTGGACCGGCTCCGGGTCGGGCACCGCCAGCTCGCCTGCGTGGTCGACGAGTACGGCGGCTTCGCCGGCGTGATCACGCTGGAGGACATCGCCGAGGAGCTGGTCGGGCCGATCCGCGACGAGGACGACCCGCCGGAGCGGGCCCCGGCGCGGCAGGAGGACGGTTCCTGGGTGGTGCCCGCCCGCTGGCGGATCGACGAGGTCGCCGACAGCACCGGGATCGCGCTGCCCGAGGCGCCCGAGTACGACACCGTCTCCGGACTGGTCATGCGGGAGCTGGGCCGGGTGCCCGAGGTCGGCGACCGGCTGGAGATCAGCCTCGGCGTCGACGGCGACGAGTCCGACATCGAGCCGCGGGCGCTGGTCGAGGTGCTGGCCGTGGACCGGCACGTGGCCGACTCCGTCCGGCTCCGGATGGCCGCCGCCGAGCGGCGGGAGGACGCGGCATGAGCGGGCGTCAGCGAGCGAATCATCGGTGCAGCCGCCTGGTGCCTCATGCCGGCACCGAGCGTAGCGAGGTGGCGGCATGACGCCCGGCTTCGCGCTCTTCTTCTCGGTCGTGCTGCTGGCGCTCAACGGCTTCTTCGTGGCGGCCGAGTTCGCCCTGGTCGCCGCCAAGCGCTACCGCCTGGAACAGCTGGCGACGGGTGGCGGCCGGGCCGCCCGCGCGGCCCTGGACGGGGCCCGTGAGCTGTCCCTGATGCTGGCCGGGGCGCAGCTCGGCATCACCCTGTGCACCCTGGGGCTGGGCGCCCTGGCCGAACCGGCGATCGAGCACCTGGTCAGCCCGCTGCTGCACGCCGTCGGGCTGCCCACCGCGGCCAGCCACGTGGTGGGGCTGCTGTTCGCCCTGGCCCTGGTGACCTTCCTGCATCTGGTGGTCGGCGAGATGGCCCCGAAGTCCTGGGCGATCACCGACGCGGAGCGTTCCGCCACGCTGCTGGCGCTGCCGTTCCGGGCCTTCGCCCGGGTCGCCCGTCCGGTGCTGTCCGCGCTGAACGCGCTGGCCAACGCGGTCCTGCGGCTGTTCGGTGTACGCCAGCAGGACCAGTTGGCCCAGGTGCACGGCCCGGACGAGCTGCGCATCCTGCTCGAGCAGTCCCGGGAGCACGGGCTGCTCGGCGCCGAGCAGCACCAGATGCTGACCAGCATGCTGGAGCTGCAGGGCACCACCGTGGCGCAGGTGATGGAGCCGTTCGACCGGATCGTCACGGTCCGGCGGGAGGACACCGCCGAGCGGATCGAGCACGTCTCCCGGGACAGTGGCCGCTCCCGGCTGGCCGTCGTCGACGCCGGTGGCGAGGTGTGCGGCCTGGTCCACGTACGCGAGGCTGTCCGGGCGGTCACCAACGGCCGGACGGCGACCGCGGGGGAGCTGATGACCCCGGCGTTCGTGCTGCCCGCCGGCGCCTCGGTCACCGAGGCGGTGGCGGCGATGCGCGGCCGGCAGGCCCAGTTGGCGCTGGTCCGCAACGGCGGCGGCCCGACCCGGCCGATCGGTTTCGTGGCGCTGGAGGACCTGCTGGAGGAGGTCATCGGCGAGTTCGACGACGAGACCGACCCGGTGCCCCGGGGCCGTCGGCTGCGCTGATCGTCCGTCCGTACCGTCCGGCCGCCGGGTCCCCACCTGACCCGGCGGCCCCGGCTGACCTCGCCGGCCGGCGTCCCGCGGGGGCTTGCGCGCCGAGGGTCTTTGGGTGCGTTTGTTGTCGCTCCAGCGACAACAAACGCACCCAGATCTCGCCCGGCCCACGACCGGCCGGGACGGCACGGAGCCGGCCGGGACGGCACGGAGCCGGCCAGGAGTGCCGGCCAGGAGTGCCGGGCCGGCAGCCGGGAATGCACCGGGACGGTGGAGAGGGGGTGCCGGATGCGGCTGACCGGGGTGTCCTCGGAGTCCGTCTGGACCGGTCTCTCGGTGAGCACCACCGTGCCCAACCCCAGCACCCGGCCGGGCCTGCGGCTACCAGGCCGGGTGGTGCTCACGGCCGCGGGTGCGGACGTGCCGGTTCGGCACGTCCGCCTCGGGCTCGTCGCCCAGGTCGAGCCGGAGGATCCCGACTCGCCCCGCCGGCTGACGCAGTACCACCAGGTGCCGATCGCCGGCCGGTTCGTGGTGCCGGCCGGCCGGCGGCGGGCGGTCGACTTCGCCGTCCCGCTGCCCTGGGAGACGCCGGTGACGATCTTCGGCGGGGTGCCGCTGATGAGCCTGCGCACCGGGCTGCGTACCGAGGTGTCGGTCGACCCCGACCTGGACCAGGGAGCGATGCTGCCGGTCTTCGTCCACCCGCTCCCGGCCCAGCAGCACGTGCTCGCCGCGCTGGACACCCTCGGCTTCGTCCTCCGGCAGGTGGGCCTGCAGCAGGGCCGACTGCCCGGGGTGGAGCAGCAGTTGCCGTTCCACGAGCGGCTCGGCTACTGGGTGGCGCCGCTGTACGCCGGCCCGATCACCGAGCTGGAGGTGATCTTCGTGACCAACGCGGCGGGGCTGGAGGTGCTGCTCTGGCTGGATCGCCGGCTCTCCCTGGCCGGGGTCACCCACCAGAGCATCAGCCGGTTCCGGGTCTGGCACGCCGGAGCTGAGCGGCGGGACTGGGTCGCCACCGTGGACGGCTGGCTGCGACACGCGATCAACCGGCACGCGGCGGCCGCCGGGCACGCCGACTGGTCCGCCACGATCCAGGAGTCCGCGCACGTCAGCCGCCACCCGGACGAGCCCGTCGCACCCGGCTACGGCCTGGGCGGCACGGCCGGCGGTCCCGGCATCGGCGGCGGTGCCGGCGGCGGCGACGGCACCTGACCGTGCCCCTCGGGTGAGAAGGGTTCCCTGCTCTACCGCAGGCGTTAAGAAGGGGCCCTTCCTTACACCGAGGCAGTGGCGAGCTTGAGGCTGAAGCCCAGGAAGAGCATGCCGATCCCGGTCGTGGCGCCGGCGGCCAGCCGCCGCCGGCGGTGGAACTGGGCCGCCAGGAAGGTGCCCGTGAAGATCAGCGCGGTGAGGTAGAGCGCGCTGGTCACCTGGGCGATCAGCCCGAGCAGCAGGAACGACAGGGCCGGCCAGGCGTACCCGGGGTCGACGAACTGGATGAAGAAGGAGATGAAGAAGAGGATCGCCTTCGGGTTGAGCAGGCTGATCACCAGCGCTTTCCGGAACGGGCTGCGCAGCGCCGCCGGCTCCGCCGCGTCGATCAGGCGCGGCGTCGCCGGGTCGTTGCGGGTGCGCCAGCGCCGCCACGCGCCGCGCAGCATGGTCAACCCCACGTAACCGAGGTACGCGGCGCCGGCGTACTTGATCACCAGGAAGAGCGGCGGGTACGCCTTGAGCAGCGACGCCACCCCGGCGGCGGAGAGGATCATCAGCACCGAGTCGCCGACGAACACGCCGCCGGCGGCCCGGTAGCCCGTCCGCACGCCGCGCTTGGCGGCGGTGGAGAGCACGAAGAGCGAGTTCGGCCCGGGCAGCAGCACGATCGCCACGGTCCCCAGCACGTATGTCCAGATGTCAGTGATGCCCAGCACGCCGGACATCATGACGCCAAGGGGGCTGCCGAGCGAAGCCTTTCCCGCAGCCGGAGTTGTGCGCTCGGCCACTCGGCCGCGAGCATCGAGTAGAGGGCGGAATCCCGCCACGACCCGTCGGCCCGCCGCCGGTTGGACCGCAGCGTCCCCTCGCGGGTGGCGCCGAGCCGTTCGATGGCCCGCTGCGAGCGCTCGTTGAGCGTGCTGGTCTGCCAGGTCACCCGGATGGCGTCCAGCTCCTCGAAGGCCCGGGTGAGCAGCAGCAGCTTCGCCTCGGTGTTGATCCCGGTGCGCCACCACGGCCGCCCGAGCTGGGTGAAGCCGATCTCCGCGGTCCGCAGGGCCGCGTCCGGGTGGTAGTACGAGGTGGTGCCGACCACCACCCCGGTGGCGGCGCACCGCTGCACCCAGGGCGTCCGGACGCCGCGCAGGTTCGCGTCCAGCGCGGCGCGGATCTGGCCGGCCGTCTCGGCCACGCTCTGCGGCTGCGGGCTGCCCACGTACCGCCACACCTCGGGGTCGGCCAGGGCGGCGTGCAGTTCCTCGGCGTGGGACAGGTCGAGCGGTTCCAGCACGACGTGCTCGCCGCGCAGGACGACCGGCTCCAGCCAGGGCGACCGGGCCGGCCGGAGGTACGCCGGCACCGGCGCGGCCACCCCGGGGGCCGGCTCGGGCAGGCCGGCGGTGAGCCGCACCGGCACCACTCCCGCCCAGTACGGCAGGTCGAGGTCGACGGGATCGTCGTTGGCCCCGCCGGCGCGGGCGCGGACGGACACCTCGCGCAGCGGCAGGGCCAGCACGGCGGTCTCGGCCAGCTCGCGCCGGCTCGGCGGGCGGCTGTCCGTGCTGCGCCCGGCGGCCACCTTCTCCACCAGCGCGGTGAGCATCTCGGCCTTCTCCCGCTCGTCGATCACCAGGCGGGCGGTGCCGTGGACGACCACCGACCGGTAGTTGGCGCTGTGGTTGAACTGGGACCGGGCGAAGACCAGCCCGTCGAGGTGGGTCACCGCGACGCAGACCGGCAGCCCGGCGTCGCCCCGGGCGGCGAGCAGCGGCCGGCTGCCGGTGGAGCCGTGCAGGTAGAGGATGTCGCCGACGCGTACGTGCAGGGTGGGCAGCACCCGCGGCTCACCGTCCACGACGAACGACAGCGCGCAGTGGTACGCCTCGTCCAGCACGGCGTGCGCGGCGGCCTCGTCGTAGTTCATCCGGGCCCGCATCCGGGTGGCGGTGGTCCGTTCGGTCCGGGGGTACATGCGGCAGTTCCACCTTTGTTCTAGTACAATCCTCGAACTGTGGCAGCACATTATCAGATCGCCGGGGCCTCGTCGTCGGCCATTTCGGCCAGCGTGGAAACCGGCATCCGCACCGGCGCCCTCGCCCCGGGCGACGCCCTGCCGGCCGTCCGCACCCTCGCCGCCGAGCTGAGGGTCAGCCCGGCCACCGTCGCCAAGGCGTACCAGGAGCTGCGGCAGCGCGGCCTGGTCGTCACCGCCGGCCGGCACGGCACCCGGGTCCGGCCCCGCCCGCCCGTCGCCACCCGCCGCGCCACGCTGATGCCGCCCCCGCTGCCCGGCGCCCGCAATCTCTCCTCCGGCCAGCCGGACAGCCGCCTGCTGCCGCCGCTCGGCCCGCACCTGGCCGCGCTCGCCGCCGAGGTCGGCCCGCCCAGCGGGTACGCGGCCAGCGCCCTCCTGCCCGAGTTGGCCGACGCGGCCCGGGAGCGGCTCGACGGCGTACCGGCCGGCGAGATCACCGTGACCGGGGGTGCGCTGGACGGCATCGAGCGCCTGCTCGCCGCCCACCTACGCCCCGGCGACGCGGTCGCGGTCGAGGACCCGGGCTGGGCCAACCTGCTCGATCTCGTCGCCGCGCTCGGGCTGCGCGCCATCGGGGTGCCCGTGGACGACGACGGGCCGACCGAGCCGGGCGTCCGGGCCGCCCTCGCCGCCGGTGCCCGTGCGCTGATCGTGACCAGCCGCGCGCAGAACCCGACCGGCGCCGCCGTCTCCGCCGAGCGGGCCGCAGCCCTGCGTACGCTGCTCGCCGGCCGCGCCGACCTGCTGCTGATCGAGGACGACCACGCCGCCGAGCTGGCCCGCGTACCGCTGCACCCGCTGGCCGGGGCGACCCCGGCCTGGGCCTTCGTCCGGTCGGTGAGCAAGCCCTACGGCCCGGACCTGCGGCTCGCCGTGCTCGCCGGCGACGAGGCCACGGTGGCCCGGGTGGCCGGCCGCGCCCGGGTCGGCGCCGGCTGGGTCTCCACCGTGCTGCAACGCCTGGTCCTCGCGCTCTGGCGCGACCCGGCCACCGCCGACCTGGTCGGCCGGGCGGGGGAGAGCTACGAGCGGCGGCGCGCCGGGCTCGTCGCCGCGCTGGCCGCCCGGGGGCTGGTCGCGCACGGGCGGACCGGGATCAACGTCTGGGTGCCCGTGCCGGACGAGACGGTGGCGGTCACCGCGCTGCGCGACGCCGGGTGGTCCGTCGCCCCCGGCGCGCTCAACCGGATCGCCGCCGCCCCCGGCGTACGTATCACCGTCAGCTCCCTCGACGAGGCCGACCTGGCACCGTTCGCCGACGCGGTGGCCCGGGCCGTACGTCCCGCCGGGCCGGCCCCGTTCACCGCGTGACCCCAGCGGCATGGCGCGGCGCCGAACGGGTACCCGCGCCCGGGAGGTGGAGCATCGTGGCTTCGAAGCGGGCCGTGACCGGCCTCTTGATCACCGTGGCGGCGGTGGTCATCCTGGTGGTCATCGCGCTCGGGCTGGCCGGTCGCGGCGGTGGCGGCTACTGATCCGGACCGCATCCGGCGTCCGGCCCGAAACCGGGATATAAAGTCGGGCATGGCCGAGACCGAGAGCGCCCCCGGAGCGCAGGAGTTCATCCCGCCGCAGGCGGACACCATCGACCAGCTACGCGCCGCAGCGGCCGGCTGCCAGGGCTGCGAGCTCTACCGGAACGCGTCGCAGACGGTCTTCGGCCGGGGCGACGAGAGCGCCCGGGTGGTCTTCGTCGGCGAGCAGCCCGGCGACCTGGAGGACCAGAAGGGTCTGCCGTTCGTCGGCCCCGCCGGGCGGGTGCTGCGCCGGGCGGTGGACGACGCGGGCATCGACCCCGGTCACATCTACCTCACGAACGCCGTGAAGCACTTCCGGTTCGAGCTGCGCGGGAAGCGGCGGATCCACCAGACGCCCGACCGGGTGCACATCACCGCCTGTCGGCCCTGGCTGGTCGCCGAGTTCGCCCGGCTCCGCCCGGAGATCGTGGTGGTGCTCGGCGCCACCGCCGCCAAGGCCCTGCTCGGCCCGGCGTTCCGGGTGACGAAACAGCGCGGTGAGCTGCTGCCCTGGCCTGACGCCGCGCAGCGCCCGCAGGACTTCCAGCGGGTGCCGGTGGACAGCGCCGGGAAGGTGGCCGACGCCCCGGAGGCCCAACTGCTGGCCACCATCCACCCCTCCGCCGTGCTGCGCGCCGACAACCAGGACGTGGCGTACGACGGCCTCGTCGCGGACCTGAAGGTGGCCGCTGCGGTGCTCGCCGGCTAGCGGGTCCGGTGGGTGCCGGAGCCGGCATCGGTGCCCGGGCCGGCTCAGCGCACGCCCGGGAGGGACCGGGCCCGGTTCACCGACGCGGCGGTCGCCACGGCCAAGCCCAGCAGCGCCACCGGGAGCAGTGCGGCCCGGGCCGCCCACGCGCTGAACGCCGCCGCGACCGCCAGGGCGGTGAGGGCGTACAGCGCGAGCACGGTGGTTTCGCGGCGCAGTGGACCCGTCGACTTCCCGGTCTCCCGGCCGCGCAGCCGGCTCGCCACGCCGATGCTGAACGCCGTCCAGGTTCCCGTGATGTACGTCGTGGACACCCCGGCCCTGCCCCACCGGTGGGTCACCGCGCTCTGCATGCCCATCGCCGCGCCGAGCAGGGCGATGAGCCCGTGCTGCGGCCAGCCCGACGGGCGGCCCGGCAGCGCGAGCCACCAGGCCGGGAGGGCGGCCAGGAGCAGCACCTCGACCGCGAGCACCCCGAGCAGTCCACGCGACCAGCCCCGTACCGGCACCGCCGCCCCCACCGCGCCCGCGCCGAGCAGGAAGGCGACCAGCGCGGTGGCCGAGCGGCCCGCGGCGGCCAGGTCGCCGGTGGCCACCCCCAGCCCGAGCAGCACCGTGTTACCGGTCATGTTCGCCGGGAAGGCCCGCCCCAGGCCCAGGTAGCTGACCACGTCCGCGCTGGCGGCCGCGGCGCTCAACGCGTGCACCACCAGGGACTCCCGTCGCCTGCCCGCCCTACTCGGGGTGCTCGTCATCGGCGCGGTTGCGCAGCCGGCCCGCGAGCCCGGAGAGCGCGTGCCCGGCCCGGTCCGGGATCGCGCGCCCCGGGCTGGCCTGGAAGCTCGCCTCGTCCAGCAGATCCTTGACCATGTCCAGGGCGATCCGGTTGCGGTTGGGCGTGCCGGAGCGCAGCGCCTTGGCCAGCTTGCTCACCTGGTCCTTCCTGACCCTGGCCGGCATCGGCGGCTCGTGCTGGTCCACCACGCACTCCACGATGACCGGGCCGTCCGTCGCGAGCGCGTCGGCCAGTTGCGCCCCGCAGCGGCGGGGGTCGTCGATGCGTACGCCCTTCGCCCCGCACGCCTCGGCGAACTTCACGAAGTCCAGCGGTGCGACGTTCACGCCGTACTCCGGGTTGCCCAGGAACACCATCTGCTCCCACTTGATCAGCCCCAGCGTGTCGTTGCGGACCACCACCACCTTGATCGGCAGATCGTGCTGCACCGCGGTGAGGAAGTCGCCGAGCTGCATGGTCAGCGAACCGTCGCCGGTGAAGACCACCACCTGCCGGCCGGGGTACGCGGTCTGGGCGCCGATCGCGTACGGCAGGCCGGCCGCCATCGAGCAGTTCGTGCCGGAGAAGCTGAACGCCTGACCCCGGCGGAGCCTGATCTGCCGGGCCGCCCAGGTGGTCACGGTGCCGGAGTCCCCGCAGACGATCGCGTCCGGCGCGAGCGCGTCGTTCAACGCCCACGCCGGGACCTGCGGCTTCATCGGCGTGTCGGTGCGGGTGCCCCGCTCGGCCATCAGCTCCCACCACCGGGCCATCCCCTCCTGCGCCCGGGTGAGGAAGCCGCGGTCGTCGTTGCGGGTCAGCAGCGGCCGTAGCGCGGCCAGGGTGGCGCGGGCGTCACCGCAGAGCGGCACGTCGACGGGGTGCCGCAGTCCCATCCGTTCCGGCTTGTCGTCGATCTGTACGCAGACCGCCTGCCCCGGCTTCGGGTAGTACTCGATGTACGGCATCGTCGAGCCGACGATGAGCAGCGCGTCGCACTGTTCGAGCGCCTCCTCGGAGGGCAGCGAGCCGACCAGCCCGATCGGGCCGGTGGTGTACGGGCTGTCGTCGGGCACGCAGTCCTTGCCCAGTTGCGCCTTGACGATCGGCGCGCCGAGCAGCTCGGCCACCGCCTCCAGCTCGTCACCGGCGCCCCGGGCACCGGCCCCGGCCAGGATGGCGACCTTCGTCCGGCCGGCGAGCGCCTGCGCGGCGGCCTCCAGATCGGCCCGGCAGGGCACCCGGACCGGCGCGCGGAACGTGGTCGAGGTGTGCCCGGGCACGTTGCGCACGTACCGGGTGCCGGACCCGGCGGGGGCCGCCTGGTAGTCGATCGGGAACGCCAGGTGCGCCGGCCCGCGCTGGGACAGCGCCGTCCGCACCGCGTAGTCGACCACGTTGGTGACGTGCGCCGGGCCCATGATCCGCTGGTTGTAGAGCGCGATGTCGTTGAACAGGTAGTCGGTGTTGATGTCCTGCAGATAGCTGGTGCCGATCAGGTCGTGGTACGACATCCCGGTGATGGCCAGCAGCGGCGCCTGCTCGACCTTCGCGTCGAGCAGGCCGTTGAGCAGGTGCACCGCGCCGGGGCCGGAGGTGGCGAAGCAGACGCCGAGCTTGCCGGTGAACTTGGCGTACCCCACCGCCGCCATCGCGGCGACCTCCTCGTGCCGCACGTGCACGTAGCGGATCCGGTCCCGCCGCTTCCGCAGGGCCTCCATCAGCCCGTTGATCCCGTCACCCGGCAGTCCGAAGATGGCCTCCACACCCCAGTCGACGAGCCGATCGACCAGGGTGTCCGCGGCCGTACGCTGTTCCGCCACCGCCTCCTCCTCTCTCCGTGCCCCGAACCGTTGCCGCTCAGCCCCGAGCAGCGCCCCGAGCGGCGCCCCGACGGCGGACGGCGAGCGCGCCGGCCGCCAGCAGCCCGGCGCCGAGCAGGACCCGCGCCCGGCCCCGTCCGGCCGTGGCCACCTCGGGCCGCCGCCGCTCCGGGTAACCGCCCGGCGGTCCCTGCCGCCCCTCCCGGATGGCCAGGGCGAGCACCTCGGCCAGGTGCAGGCCGTCACGGTCGGTGCCGCCCCGGATCTGCCCGCGGCAGCTGAACCCGTCGGCCACGACGAGCGTCTCCGCGCCCGCCGCGCGTACCGCCGGCAGCAGCACCCGCTCGCCGGCCGCCACGGAGACCCGGTACCGCTCGCCGGCCTCGTAGCCGAAGCTGCCCGCCATGCCGCAGCAACCCGCGTCCGGCTGCCGCACCCGCAGCCCCATCCGGCGCAGCACCGCCGCGTCGTCGGCGAAGCCGAGCACCGCGTGGTGATGGCAGTGCGGCTGCACGAGGGCGTCCCGCTCCAGGCGGGGCAGCGGCCAGTCCGGGGCGTACCGGTTCAGGAACTCGGTGAGGGTGAAGCTCTGCGCCCGGAGCCGCTGCGCCTGCGCGTCCCGGGGAAAGAGGTTGGTGAGCTCGTCCCGGAACACCGTCAGGCAGCTCGGCTCCAGCCCGACCAGCGGGACGCCGGCCTCGATCTCGGCGGCCAGCACGGCGAGCACCCGGCGCAGGTAACGGCGGGCCAGGTCGAGCATCCCGTAGTCGTACAGCGGCCGGCCGCAGCAGAGGCCGCGTCCGGGCAGCACCACCCGGAAGCCGGCCTCCTCCAGCACCGTCACGGCCGCGACGCCGATCCGCGGCTCGAAGTAGTTGGTGAAGGTGTCGGGCCAGAGCAGCACCCGGGGCGCGTCCGGATTCCGGGGGCGGTGGCCGGCGAACCAGTCGACGAAGCTGCGCCGGGCGAACCGGGGCACGTCGCGGTCCGGCGCGACGCCGCCGGCGAGCTTGACCAGCCGGTGCAGCAGCGGCGCGTGGGTGACGGCGTTGACCGCCCGCGGGGCGTACGACGCCAGCCGGGCCCACACGTTGATCAGCCCCAGGGCGTACGCCTGGCGGGGCCGCAGCCGCCCCGCGTAGTGATGGTGCAGGAACTCGGCCTTGTAGGTGGCGATGTCCACCTGGACCGGGCAGTCACCCCGGCAGCCCTTGCAGGCCAGGCAGAGGTCCAGCGCCTCCTTCACCTCGGGGCTGCGCCAGCCGCTGGTGATCGAGCCCGTCCCGTCGGCCATCTCCTGCAGCAGCCGGGCCCGGCCACGGGTCGAGTGGCGTTCCTCCCGGGTCACCATGAAACTCGGGCACATCACCCCGCCGGTCACGTGCCGGCACTTGCCGACGCCGAAGCACCGGCCGGCCGCGTCGGCGAAGCTGCCCCCGTCGGCGGGATAGCGGAAGGCGGTGGCCAGCTCCAGCGGCCGGTAGCCGGTGCCCTCCCGTAGGTGCGAGTCCAGCGGGTACGGGTCGATCAGCTTGTGCGGGTTCATCCGGCCGTCCGGGTCCCAGAGCCGCTTGAACTCCTCGAACGCGCGCATCAGCTCCGCCGGGAACATCTTCGGCCACAGCTCGGCCCGGCCGTGCCCGTCGCCGTGCTCGCCGGAGAGCGAGCCGCCGAAGGAGACCACCCGGTCGGCGGCCTGCTCCATGAAGTCGCGGTAACGGCGGACCCCGTCGGCCGTACGCAGGTCGAAGCTCACCCGGCAGTGCACGCAGCCCTGCCCCCAGTGGCCGTAGAAGACCGCGTCGTAGCCGAACCGGTCCAGCAGCCCGGTGTACGCGCGCAGGTAGTCCCCGAGCCGGTGCGGGGGCACGGCCGCGTCCTCCCAGTTGGGCCAGCCGGGGTGGCCGCCCAGCCCGATCGGCATCCGGGTGGTGCCCGCCGAGTGCCGGCGGATCTCCCACACCCCGGCCTGCTGCGCCGGGTCGGTGTAGCAGCGGTGGCTCGGTGCGCCCGGGCGGCGCTCCAGCGCCGCCGTGAGTTCCCGCGCGCGGGCGGCCGCCTCGGCGTCGGTGTCCGCACCGAACTCCACGAGCAGCCAGGCGTTCCCGGGTGGCAGCAGCCGTTCGTCGCCGACGTGCATCCGCTTCGCCCGCAGGTTGTCCACCACGTGCCGGCTGGTGAACTCCAGCCCGATCGGCGCGAAGCCCAGCAGCCAGGCCACGTCGTCGCCGGAGGAGGGGATGTCGGGATAGCCGAGCACGACCAGGGCCCGGTGCGGCGGCGACGGCACCAGCCGGCACTCGGCCTCCAGGGTGAGCGCCAACGTCGACTCCGAACCCACCAGCGCCCGTGCCACGTGGAAGCCGTTCTCCGGCAGCAGCTGATCGAGGTTGTAGCCGGAGACCCGGCGCGGGATGTCCGGCATCCCCGAGCGGATCACGTCGGCGTAGCGGTCCCGGATCCGGCGCAGCCCGGCGTAGATCGCGCCGCGCCGGCCACCCGCCGCGATGATCCGCTCCAGCTCCCGCTCGTCGGTCGGGCCGACCCGCAGTCGGGTGCCGTCGTACGTGATCACGTCCAGCTCATCGATGTTGTCGACGGTCTTGCCGGCCATCTGCGAGTGGGTGCCGCACGAGTTGTTCCCGATCATGCCGCCCAGCGTCGCGTGGTCGTGCGTCGCCGGGTCCGGCCCGAAGGTCAGCCCGTGGACCTCGGCGGCGTCCCGCAGTTGGTCGCAGATCACCCCCGGCTGCACCCGGGCCCGCCGCCCGGCCGGATCCAGCTCGACGATCTCGTTCAGGTACTTCGAGAAGTCGAAGCAGACCGCCGCGTTGACGCTCTGCCCGGCCAGCGCGGTGCCGCAGCCCCGCCCGAAGACCGGAGCCCCGAACCGGCGGCACACCGCCAGCGCCGCCGCCACGTCCGCCGCGCTCCGGGGCAGCACCACGCCGATCGGCAGCTGGCGGAAGATGGAGGCGTCGAACGCGTACAACACGCGGTCGCCCGGGGCGAAGCGCACCTCGCCCTCGACGGCGGCGCGCAGCTCCCGGGCCAGTTCGGCGGCGTACGGCGGCGGCGGGCCCGACCGGGAGGCGGCCCTGGCCGGTACGGACACGGCGTCGCCCCCTCACGTCGGGCCGATGGACGACGCGAGCTACCCGCCCCGTACGCCGGTAAACGTGCCCGACCGGTGGGCCTGGACCACCAGCCCGGGTGCCGGCACACTCGTCGCATGGAGCAGCATCTCTACGAGCCCGTGCACGAGGAGTTCCGCGACCTGTGCCGTGAGTTCCTCGCCCGGGAGGCCGTGCCGCACCACGAGCGGTGGGAGGCCGACGGGATCGTCGACCGCCAGGTGTGGCGCAAGGCCGGCACCGCCGGGTTGCTCGGCATGGACGTCGACGAGGAGTACGGCGGCGGCGGGCAGCGCGACTTCCGGTTCAACGCGGTGCTCGACGAGGAGATCGTCGCGGCGGGCTGCTCCGGCCTCGGGTTCGGCCTGCACAACGACGTGGTGGCCCCGTACCTGACCGAGCTGACCACCGACGACCAGCGCAAGCGCTGGCTGCCGGGCTTCTGCTCCGGCGACCTGGTCACCGCCATCGCGATGAGCGAGCCCGGGGCCGGTTCCGACCTGGCCGGGGTCCGCACCAGCGCGGTCCGCGACGGCGACACGTACGTCCTCAACGGCCAGAAGACCTTCATCACCAACGGGGAAATGGCCGACCTCGTGGTGGTGGTCGCCAAGACGGCGCCCGACCGGGGCGCGCACGGGGTGAGCCTGCTCGCGGTGGAGACCGGCACCCCGGGCTTCAGCCGGGGCCGGCGGCTGGCCAAGGTGGGCCTGAAGGCCAACGACACCGCCGAACTCTTCTTCGACGACTGCCGGGTCCCGGCGGAGAACCTGATCGGCACCGAGCACCACGGCTTCTACCACCTGATGGCCAACCTGCCCCGGGAGCGGCTGGGCATCGCCGTCGCCGCGGTGGCGGCCTGCGAAAGGCTGCTCGCGCTCACCCTCGACCACGCCCGAACGCGAGAGGCGTTCGGCCGGCCGATCGGAAAGTTCCAGCACAACCGGTTCCTCCTGGCCGAGCTGGACACCGAGGTCACCATCGCGCGCACCTTCGTCAACCACTGCGTCGCCGAGTTCAACGCCGGCCGGCTCTCGGTGACCGACGCGGCCAAGGCCAAGTGGTGGACCACCGAACTGCGGAACCGGGTCGCCGACCGCTGCCTCCAACTGCACGGCGGCTACGGCTTCATGCTGGAGTACCCGGTGGCGAAGGCCTGGCTGGACGGCCGGGTGCAGACCATCTACGGCGGCACCACCGAGATCATGAAGGAGATCATCGGCCGGGGTCTCGGCCTCTAGCAGAACCCGGTGCCGCCGGTCCGGCCCGGTGCGGGACGATGGTCACCCATCACCGAGGAGCACCACCCATGGCCACCGACCTGACCACGCCGCCGCAGGCCCGGCCCGACGTCGCCCCGATCCAGCGGCGGACGGTCCGGCTGCTCTTCCTCACCCAGATCATCGGCGGCATCGGCGTCACCATCGGCATCTCCGTCGGGGCGCTGCTCGCCGCCCGGGTCGCCGGCACCGCCCTGGCCGGGCTGGCCCAGAGCGCCGGGGTGGTCGGCGCGGCGCTGCTCGCCGTACCGGTCACCCGACTCATGGCGGCCCGGGGGCGGCGGCCCGGCCTGGCGGTGGCGTACCTCACCGGGGCCGTGGGCGGCGTGCTGGTGGTGGTCGCCACCGTCGTCGACCTGGTGCCGCTGCTGTTCCTCGGGATGCTGCTCTTCGGCGGCGGCACCGCCGCCAACCTCCAGGCCCGCTACACCGCCGTGGACCTGGCCGAGCCGGCCCGGCGCGGCCGGCAGCTCTCCCTGGTCGTCTGGGCCACCACCATCGGCTCGGTGGCCGCGCCGAACTTCGCCACGCTCGCCGACGACACCACCCGCGGCTGGGGTCTGCCGCCGCTGGCCGGCCCGTTCGCCTTCAGCGCCGCCGCGTTCACCGTGGCCGCCGTCGTACTGCTGCTTCTGCTCCGGCCCGACCCGCTGCTCACCGCGCGCCGGCTGGCGGCGGCCGACGCCCCGGCCGCCCCGACCGCCCGGCGCGCGGGCGTGACGGCGGCCTGGCGGACGATACGCGAGCGGCCCGCCGCCCGCCTCGGCATCGCCGCGGTGGCGATGGGCCACCTGGTGATGGTCGCGGTGATGTCGATGACCCCGGTACGCCTCGGCGAGTCACACTCCGACGCGGACGTGCTGCGGGTGGTCGGCATCGTGCTGAGCCTGCACATCGCCGGCATGTACGCGCTCTCCCCGGTGGTGGGCTGGCTCACCGACCGGCTGGGCCGGCGCCCGGTGATCCTCGGCGGGGTGGCCCTGCTGGTGGTCGCCTGCGCGATCGCCGGCACCGCCGGGCACCACACGCCGCTGCTCTCGGTGGGCCTGCTCCTGCTCGGGCTGGGCTGGTCCGGGACCATGGTGGCCGGCTCGACCCTGCTGTCGGAGTCGGTGCCCACGGCCGCCCGGCCGGGTGTGCAGGGGCTCTCCGACCTCATCATGGGCCTGGCCGGGGCCGGCGCGGCGGCGGCCAGCGGGTTTGTCATGCGGGCGGTGGGCTACCCGACCCTGACCCTGCTGGCGGCGATCGCGGTGGTGCCCCTGGTGGCGCTAGCGTTGCGTCCAGTGCCCACCGGGGCGCCCGACAAGGAGGACTGACCAGTGCGCCTGACCGACTTCTGGGCCCGGTTGGAGGAGGCGTTCGGGCCGGGGTACGCGGCCAGCCTCGCCAGCGACCAGGTGCTGTCCCAGCTCGGCGGGCGGACCATCGAGCAGGCCCTCGCGGCGGGTGAGGAGACGCACGTCGTGTGGCGGGCAGTGGTCGCCGCCTATCCCGACCGGGTGCCCGCGCGGCTACGCTGAGCAGCCTTTTCCCCGGGTCCGCGTGTCGCTTGCCGACTCGTACAGTTGTTCGGCTATTGTCCACAGCGGGGTGCTCGTCCACAGCTCGCGGCCCGTCGGCTGGTTTTCTGTCGGACCCAGCGCCTAGCGTGTCCCGCGTGACGCGAAGCTCAGGTAAGACGCCGGCGAAGGCAGGGGTGGCAACGATGGCGGCAGGGCCGGACCGGGAGAAGGCACTCGACCTTGCTCTCGCTCAGATCGACAAGCAGTTCGGCAAGGGTTCGGTGATGCGGCTGGGGGAGCGGCCGGTCGTGCAGACCGCCGTGATCCCGACCAGCTCCATCGCGCTCGACGTCGCGCTCGGCGTGGGCGGTCTGCCCCGCGGCCGGGTCATCGAGATCTACGGCCCGGAGTCCAGCGGTAAGACCACGGTCGCCCTGCACGCGGTGGCCAACGCCCAGCGGGCGGGCGGCATCGCCGCCTTCATCGACGCCGAGCACGCGCTCGACCCGGAGTACGCGAAGGCCCTCGGCGTCGACACCGACGCCCTGCTGGTCTCCCAGCCGGACACCGGCGAGCAGGCGCTGGAGATCGCGGACATGCTGGTCCGCTCCGGCGCGCTCGACATCATCGTGATCGACTCGGTCGCCGCCCTGGTGCCGCGCGCCGAGATCGAGGGCGAGATGGGCGACAGCCACGTGGGTCTCCAGGCCCGGCTGATGAGCCAGGCACTGCGCAAGATCACCGGTGTGCTCAACAACACCGGCACCACGGCGATCTTCATCAACCAGCTCCGCGAGAAGATCGGTGTCATGTTCGGCTGCATGTCGTACTCGACCAGGGTCACCCTGGCCGACGGCACGCAGGAGAAGATCGGCAAGATCGTCAATCAGCGGATGGACGTCGAGGTTCTCTCCTACAACCCGGAGACCGACCGGGTGGAGCCGAAGCGGATCACGAACTGGTTCAACAACGGTCCGGCCGAGCAGTTCCTCCAGTTCACCGTTGCCAAGTCGGGCGGCAACGGCCGGGCCCAGTTCGCCGCGACCCCCAACCACCTGGTCCGCACTCCTGGTGGCTGGCGGGAAGCGGGCGAGCTGATCGCCGGCGACCGGGTCATGCTGGCTGAGCCGCGACGCCTCAGCGAGCAGCAGTGGCAGGTCGTGCTCGGTTCCCTGATGGGCGACGGTGCCCTGTCGCCGAACCGGCGGGACCGCTCCGGCGTCCGCTTCCGGCTGGGGCACGGCGTGCAGCAGGTCGACTACCTCGACTGGAAGGTCTCTCTGCTCGGCAACATCAGCCACTCCCGGCGGACCGACGCCCGGGGTGCGGCCTTCGTCGACTTCACCCCGCTGCCAGAGCTGGGCGAATTGCGGCGTGCGGTCTACCTCGGTGACGGCAAGAAGCACCTCAGCTGGGACTACCTCAAGGCGTTGACCCCTCTCGCCCTCGCCGTCTGGTACATGGACGACGACTGCTTCAGCCTCCGTTCCAAGGGCGTCCAGGAGCGTACGGCGGGCGGTTCCGGTCGAATCGAGATCTGCGTGGAGGCCATGGCCGAGGGGACCCGTGAGCGGCTGGTCGAGTACCTGCGCGACGCGTATGGCATGGACGTGAAGCTGATGGCCCGCGGTGCACGACAGACCGCGTCGATCGTGTTCACCACGGAGTCGTCGGCGAAGTTCCAGGAGCTGATCGCCCCGTACGTGCCGGAGGCGATGGAGTACAAGCTGCTTCCGCGCTTCCGTGGCCAGTGCTCCGTGGAGCCACAGTTCGTCGCGGAGGAGCTCACGCCGGTGCCGGCACGCATCATCGACGTGCACGTCAAGCCCAAGACCCGGTCGATGAACCGGTTCGACATCGAGGTGGAGGGCAACCACAACTACTTCGTCGACGGGATCATGGTGCACAACAGCCCCGAGACGACGACCGGTGGTCGGGCGCTGAAGTTCTACGCCTCGGTCCGGCTCGACGTGCGCCGCATCGAGAGCCTCAAGGACGGCACCGACGTGGTCGGCAACCGCACCCGGGTCAAGGTCGTGAAGAACAAGGTCGCCGCGCCGTTCAAGCAGGCCGAGTTCGACATCATGTACGGCAAGGGCATCTCCCGCGAGGGCTCGCTGATCGACGTCGGCGTGGAGCAGTCGATCATCCGCAAGTCCGGCGCCTGGTACACGTACGACGGCGACCAACTCGGCCAGGGCAAGGAGAAGGCCCGCGAGTTCCTGCGGGAGAACCCGGACGTGGCCGCCGAGATCGAGAAGAAGATCCTGGAGAAGCTCGGCGTCGGGATCGGCGTGGGCGACGCCGCCGGTGGCCCGGAGCTGCCGCCGGTCGACTTCTGACCTGACCCGTGGCAGGACGACGCGCCCGCACGGGGCGAGGCTGGGATGCCAGCCCGCCCCGTACGGGTGACGCCACCACACCCCGCCCCCGCCGGGGCCGCCGCGCCGAGGGGGTCGATCCGGAGGCCACGCCGCCCCGGGACGAGGCCGAGGTGGCCCGGGAGATCTGCCTGCGGCAGCTCGCCGTCCGGCCGCGTACCCGGGCCGAGCTGGCCGGCGCCCTCGCCCGGCGAGGCATCTCCGAGGAGGTCGCGGCCCAGGTCCTCGACCGGTACGACGAGGTGGGCATCGTCGACGACGCCGCCTTCGCCCGGGCCTGGGTGAGCAGCCGGCACGCCGGCCGTGGCCTGGCCCGGCGGGCGCTCGCCAACGAGCTGCGCCAGCGCGGCGTCGACGGCGAGGTGGCCAGCGAGGCCCTCGGCGAGCTGGACGAGGAGACCGAGGCGGAGACGGCCCGTGCCCTGGTGGAGCGGAAGCTGCGCGCCACCCGGGGCGAGCCTGACGCGGTGTTCCGCCGCCTCGTCGGCATGCTGGCCCGCAAGGGCTATCCGCCGGGTGTGGCCATCCGGGCGGTGAAGGAGGCCCTCGCCGCGCAGAGCGCCGAGGCGGCCGAGTTCGCCGAGCACATCGACGCCGACGCTCTCGCCGACGCCGAGCAGGAGCTCGACCGGGATACCCGCACCCTCGACTGACCGCCGCCACCGAAGCGCCGGCCGCGCCGCCTCGGCCCGATCATCTTCCGAATCTTGGAGAGCTGCCGTCTGTGCGGAACGGTAGGTGTCCAAGATCTGAGGAAGCTCCGCCCTGAGCAGGCCGGGAAGCTGGTCGCGGTTCAGTGCGAGCGAGGTTTGTCCGGCCGTGTCCGGCATCTGTTCGGCGTAGCGTGACTCCGTGATATCTCTCCGTCCGGGTGGTTTGATCATGAGTTCTTGACCGAACGGCCCTCGGAGACCTAGCCTCGCCATAAGGCTCACATTGCCCGACCAGCGCAGGCTAAGCGCACAACATAGATCGCGTAACAGAACAGCATCACTTTGGCCAGCTGCACCGGCCCTTGACGGCAGCTCCGGACCGGCGGTCCGGAGCCGACCGACAACTGCAACCGGCGCCGGCGATGCCCCAACGGTGGGGCATCGCCGAGGGAAAGCTACCCACGGCCAGCCGCTCCGGTCGGGCGTCCAGAGCCGCAGGCGCGTGCCCCTCGGGCACACCGCCTGCGGCGTGACGTTCAGGGGAGGCGGCCATGGCGGGGCGGCACAGGTTCACCGGCGGTCTTCCACACGTCACCGGCCGCTCGTCCCCGGAGGCCGGCCCGGGCGCCGGCCCTGGTGCCGGCCTGACGGCCGCGCTTCCCGCCGTGGCCGTCTCCCGACAGCACGGCGACCGCCGGGTCCGGGCGGGCCGGGGTCACCATCCCGCGCGGCCCGACGTGGCGGGCGGCAGGGCACGGTGGCCCGCGCCGAGCGAGTCGGTGAACGCGGCCGGGCACGAGCACGCCGCCGGCCGTCACGCGGCCACCGCACGCCGGGGTTCCGGTCGGCGCCTCGGAGCAGCCGTATGAGCCCGTTCAACATCGTCCTCCTCACGGTGGTGCTGCTCCTCGCCGTCGTGGTGGTCGGTGCCGTTCTGCTCGGCGCTCGCACCCTGCGCCGGCTCAGCCTCCCGCCCGCCCCCGCGGATCCGGCCTTCATCGCCGAGAAGGACCGGCAGGAGCAGTCGCTGGCGGCGCTGCGTAGCGCCGCCGACGAGGCGAACAGCACGATCGACGTGGCGAAGTCCGCCGCCGCCGCGGCGCGGGCGGAGGCGGCCGCCGCGAAGGCGGAGGCGAAGGCGGCCCGGGCCGAGGCCCGGCGGGTCCTCGACGACGCCCGAGCCGAGGCCGACACCGTGCTGGAGCGGGCGCACAAGCAGGCCGAGGCGGACGCCGAGCAGCTGCGCGCCGCCGCCCGGCGCAGCGGCGAGCGGGAGGTGGCGGTACTCGCCGCGACCACCCGCGAGCAGGCCGCCGAGGTCGAGCGGCGGGCGGCCAGGATGGACGAGCGGGAGCGGCTGCACACGGAGGAGGTGGAGCGGCTGGCCGAGCGGGAGCGGCAGCTTACCGCCGCCAGTGCCGCCCTGGCCGCCCGGGAGGGCGCTCTGGCCGAACGGGAACAGGCGCTCGCGCAGGCGGAGGAACACCGCCGCCGGGAGTTGGAGCGGGTGGCCGGGCTGACCGCCGAGGCGGCCCGGGCCGAGCTGGTCGAGTCGATCGAGAGCCAGGCCAAGCGGGAGGCCGCCCTGCTGATCCGGGACATCGAGTCGGACGCGCGCAACACCGCCGAGCAGCGCGCCCGGCACCTCGTCGTCGACGCCATCCAGCGGGTCGCCAGCGAACAGACCGCGGAGAGCGTGGTGAGCGTCCTGCACCTGCCGGGCGACGAGATGAAGGGGCGGATCATCGGCCGGGAGGGGCGCAACATCCGCGCCTTCGAGTCGGTCACCGGGGTCAACCTGATCATCGACGACACCCCCGAGGCGGTGCTGCTCTCCTGTTTCGACCCGGTACGCCGGGAGGTCGGCCGGCTCACCCTGGAGAAGCTGGTGCTCGACGGCCGGATCCACCCGCACCGGATCGAGGAGGTCTACGACCTGGCCCGGCACGAGGTGGAGGAGCTGTGCCACCGGGCGGCCGAGGACGCCCTGGTCGAGGTCGGCATCACCGAGATCCATCCGGAGCTGGTCACCCTGCTCGGCCGGCTGCGCTACCGGACCTCGTACGGCCAGAACGTGCTCAAGCACCTGGTGGAGACCGCGCACATCGCCGGGATCATGGCCGCCGAGCTGCGGCTGGACGTGCCGACGATCAAGCGGTGCGCGTTCCTGCACGACATCGGCAAGGCGCTCACCCACGAGGTGGAGGGGAGCCACGCGATCATCGGCGCCGACCTGGCCCGCAAGTACGGCGAGAGCGAGGACGTGGTGCACGCCATCGAGGCGCACCACAACGAGGTGCCGCCACAGACCATCGAGGCGGTCCTCACCCAGGCCTCGGACGCCTGCTCCGGCGGGCGGCCCGGCGCGCGGCGGGAGAGCCTGGAGGCGTACGTCAAGCGGCTGGAGCGGATCGAGGAGATCGCGGCCGGCAAGCTCGGCGTGGAGAAGGTCTTCGCCATGCAGGCCGGCCGGGAGATCCGGGTGATGGTCAAGCCGGAGGACGTCGACGACATCGGCGCCGCGGTGCTGGCCCGGGACGTGGCCAAGCAGATCGAGGAGGAGCTCACCTACCCCGGCCAGATCCGGGTGACCGTGGTCCGCGAGTCCCGGGTCACCGAGATCGCCCGCTGACCCAGGGACGCGGGCACCGCCAGGAGGTCCGCGCTCCGGCCACGGGTCACCCGGAAACGCTCGGGTCGCGGGGAAAGGCACGGTCGCGCGGAAACGACAGACGCCGTGCCACCCGCGAAGGTGGCACGGCGTCGTCAGCGCCCGGCTCAGCCCTGGCCCGCCGGGCTCAGCCCTGGGGCTCGGCGATGGTGGCTCCGCCGGCCGGGGTCGAATCCGGCGCGGCGGCCGTCTGCTTCGGAAGCCGGAAGAACACCCGCCGGCGGCTACGCCGGTCCAGCCAGCCGGCCAGCGCGGTGAGCAGCGAGTTGAGCACGATGTAGATGGCGGCCACCACGATCGCGGCGGCGACCACGTTGCCGTAGTTGGCCGCAACGTCGTTCACGCCGCGCTGGAGCAGCTCGGGGAAGGCCACGATGTAGCCGAGCGCGGTGTCCTTGAGCAGGACGACGAGCTGGCTGACGATCACCGGCAGCATGGCGCGGGCGGCCTGCGGCACCAGGATCATGCGCATCACCTGGTTCTTGCGCATGCCCACGGCGTACGCGGCCTCGGACTGACCGTTGGGGATGGCTCGGATGCCGGCCCGGAACGCCTCGGCGAGTACCGAACCGTTGTAGAGGGTGAGTCCGACGACCACCGACCAGAACGCCGACACCGGCCCCTGGATGAGGAACGGCACGCCGTAGAAGATGAAGAAGATCATCAGCAGCAGCGGGACGGCCCGGAAGAACTCCACCACCACGCCGGCCGGGACCCGGATCCACCGGTGGTCGGAGAGTCGGCCGACCGCGAAGACGACGCCGAAGGCGAGCGAGAGCACCATGCCGGTGCCTGCGGCGAACAGCGTCTGCCCTAGCGCCGGCACGATGAAGTCGGTCCACGTCGTCGACTTCGTGAACGGCGTCCACAGCCGGCTCTCCCACTGGCCGGCCTGGTCGAACTTGGCGTAGACCCACCAGAGCAGGGCGACCAGCCCGACGCCGAAGACGACGCTGAGCACCGCGTTGCGGACGCGGGCCCGAGGCCCCGGGTGGTCGTAGAGAACGGTGCTGGTGCTCATCAGCGCTTCACCGCCAGTCGGTTGGCCAGCCAGCCGAAGAAGTAGCCGGTGGGAACGAGGAGCGCGGCGAACGTGCCGGCGAACACCAGGAAGATCGGGATGACCGCGTCACCGTTGTCGTTGATCAGCTGTTTCATCACGCTGGACGCCTCGATCAGGCCGATGGTGCCGACGATCGTGGCGTTCTTGCAGAGCGCGATGAGGACGCTGCCCAGCGGGGCCACCACGGCCCGCCCGGCTTGCGGCAGGATCACGATGCGCAGGGTCTGGAAGAAGGTCAGCCCGATCGCCCGGGCCGCCTCCGCCTGACCGGCCGGCACCGTGTTGATGCCGGAGCGGACGGCCTCGCAGACGAACGCGGCGGTGTAGACCGACAGGCCCACCACGCCGAGCCAGAAGTTGTTCAGGTTCAGGTCGTCGGAGAGGCTCAGGCCCAGCGTCGAGAAGAGGCCGAAGTAGCAGAAGAAGATGATCAGGGTGAGCGGCGTGTTGCGGAAGACATTCACCCAGGCCGCGCCGACCCATCGCAGCACCGGCACCGGCGAGACCCGGAACGCGGCGAGCAGCACGCCGAGCACCAGCGCGAAGACCGCCGAGGCGCCGGTCAGCTTGAGAATCCAGAGAAAGCCCGACAGATACGCGTCGAGGTTGGTCGGATCAGCGAATACGTGCATGCGTCGACTCCCGGGAGCGTCGTCGGCGTCGTGACAGGCCAGGGCCGGCACCCGTACGGATGCCGGCCCCGGAACCGGTCAGACGCTGCCGCAGTTGGTCAGCTTGGTGGTGTCCAGCTCGGGCGCGGCCTTGCCGCTCTTGCCCAGGGTGGCGTCCCAGGCGGCCTTGTAGGAGCCGTCCGAGGCGGCGGCCTTGAGGATCTCGTTGATCTTCTCGCAGCCGTCCTTGTCGTCCTTCTTCAGGCCGATGCCGTACGGCTCGGTGGAGAAGGTCTTGCCCACGACCTTGAACTTGCCGGCGTACTGGGACTGGGCGGCGTAGCCGGCGAGGATGATGTCGTCCGTGGTCACCGCGTCGACCTGGCCACCCTCAAGGGCCGTGATGCACTTCGAGTACGCGTCGAACTGCTGGAGCGAGGCCTTCGGGTAGTCGGTCTGGATCCGCTTGGCCGGGGTGGAGCCCTGCGCCGAGCAGACCTTCTTGCCCTCCAGCGACTCCGGCCCGGTGATGGTGGAGTCGGCCTTCACCAGCAGGTCCTGGCCGGCGATGTAGTACGGCCCGGCAAAGTTGATCTTCTGCTTGCGCTCGTCGTTGATCGTGTAGGTCGCCACGACCAGGTCGACGGTGCCCTGCTGGATGAAGGGCTCGCGGTTGGCCGAGACGGTGGTCTTCCACTCGATGTTGTTCGCGTCGACGCCGAGGCCCTTGGCCACGATCTTGGCGATCTCGACGTCGAAGCCCTCGTACTGGCTGCCGGTCTGCAGGCCCAGGCCCGGCTGGTCGGCCTTGACGCCGATGACCAGCTTCTTCTGGCTCTGCGCCTTACCGACGATGCCCTTGGCGCTGCTGCCGGAGCCGCTGTCCCCGTCGTTGCCGCCGCAGGCGCTCATGCCGAGGGCCAGGGTCGCCGCTGCGGCGACCGCCGCCACGCGCTTGTAACGCATACTCATCTCCTTCTTCGACAAGAGCCGCCGGGGGATGGCGGGCTCCATTACAGACGCTCAGTGCGTGAGGATCTTGGACAGGAAGTCCTTGGCCCGCTCGCTGCGCGGGTTCGCGAAGAACTCGGTCGGCGGGGCGTCCTCGACGAGCCTGCCGTCCGCCATGAAGATCACCCGGTTGGCCGCGTGCCGGGCGAAGCCCATCTCGTGGGTGACCACGATCATCGTCATGCCGTCGCGGGCCAGCGAGGTCATCACGTCGAGCACCTCGCCGACCATCTCCGGGTCCAGCGCGCTGGTCGGCTCGTCGAAGAGCATCGCCTTGGGCTGCATGGCCAGCGCGCGTGCGATCGCCGCCCGCTGCTGCTGGCCGCCGGAGAGCTGCGCCGGGTACTTGTCCGCCTGGTTGGCGATGCCGACCCGGTCGAGCAGGGCCAGGCCGCGCTCGCGGGCGGCGGCCGGCTTCTCCTTGCGGACCTTCACCGGGCCGAGGGTGACGTTCTCCAGGATGGTCTTGTGCGCGAAGAGGTTGAACGACTGGAACACCATGCCCACCTCGCTGCGCAGCTTGGCGAGGGCCTTCCCCTCGGCTGGCAGCGGCGTGCCGTCGAAGGTGATGGTGCCCGAGTCGATGGGCTCCAGCCGGTTGATCGTCCGGCAGAGCGTCGACTTGCCGGAGCCCGAGGGGCCGATGACCACGACCACCTCGCCCTTGCCGATGGAGAGCGAGACGTCGTCGAGCACGTGCAGCGGGCCGAACCACTTGTTGACCCCGTCCAGCACGATGAGCGGTTCGCCCGTCGTCACGTCGTCCACCGTCCCTGTCGTCCGTGCGGAAAGCGGGGGCGGTCGCCCCCTGGTTGGGCCACTGTAGGCGGCCGTATGTGTCGGCATGCAACTCAGATGGTCACGGTGCGGTAACACCGGTCACCACTGTGCCGAGGAGTCCGAATTACGTCACTGACCGGCCCGTCCGGGTGGCGGCCCCGGCAGTCCGGGTAGATCATGTGGGGATGACCGAGCCCCTCCGGCTGACCGATTACGCCCGCGGCGGCGGGTGCGCCTGCAAGATCCCCCCGGGGGAGCTGGAAGCCCTGGTCGCCGGGCTCGGCCCGGGCGACGGCGCCGCCGACCTCCTCGTCGGGCTGGACCACGGCGACGACGCCGCGGTGGTCCGGCTGGACGAGCGCACCGGCCTGGTCAGCACCGCCGACTTCTTCACGCCGGTGGTGGACGACGCGTACGACTGGGGTCGGATCGCCGCCGCCAACGCGCTCTCCGACGTGTACGCGATGGGCGGCACCCCGCTCGTCGCGCTCAACCTGCTCTGCTGGCCCCTGGACGTACTCCCGGTGGAGCTGGCCCGCGAGGTGCTGCGCGGCGGCCAGGACGTGGCCCGGGAGGCCGGCTGCCACCTGGCCGGCGGGCACAGCGTGGACGACGACAGCCCGAAGTACGGCCTCGCCGTCACCGGGGTGGTCCGGCCGGAGGAGCTGATCACCCTGGACGCCGGCCGTGCGGGCCTGCCGCTGTCGCTGACCAAGCCCCTCGGCGTGGGGGTGTTGAACAGCCGGCACAAGCGGACCGGGGAGCGGTTCCCGGAGGCGGTCGCCGCGATGACCCGGCTCAACCGGGACGCGGCCCGGGCGGCGGTGGCCGCCGGCATCCGCTGCGGCACCGACGTGACCGGCTTCGGGCTGCTCGGGCACGCCTCGAAGCTGGCCCGGGCCAGCCGACTCACCGTCGCGATCGACGCGGCGGCCGTGCCCTACCTGCCCGGGGCGCGAAAGGCGGTGCGCGACGGGTACGTCAGCGGCGGCACCCGGCGCAACCTCGAATGGGTGACCCCGTGGACCGACTTCGGCGACCTCGCCGAGGGGGAGCGGCTGCTGCTGGCCGACGCGCAGACCTCGGGCGGGTTGCTGGTCGCGGGCGAGGTGCCCGGGGGCACGGTGATCGGCGAGCTGCTGCCCGCCAGCGAGCACCTCGTCCGGGTCCGCTGAAACCTCATGTCGCTGGCTCCGGCGGGGCACCATACCCGATAAACTGTCATCTTCCCGCTACTCCGAGCAACAGCGCCGGAGGAAATTTTGCCCGGATTGGTCACAGACCGGTAACTTGCCCCCGGCTGAGGTCATATGCACCCCACCATCGTCAGTAAGGCCCGATCCGGAGGCCGGTGGGACGAGCACAGCGAGGAGGCGGCATGGCCGAGCTGTGGAACTGGAGAATCGACGGTGCGGCGCCCGTGGAGGTCTACCCGGCGCTAGCCGAGGCGCTCGGCCGGGTGGTGATGCCCCTCGCCGTCGCCGAGCCGGCACGACTACCCGCGTACGCGGTGGTCTGCGACGTGTGGGAGGTGCCGGGGGTGTACGGCACCGTGGTCGACTGCTACGGGGTGCCCGAGAGCCTGGCCGAGCTGCCCAGCATCGCGGCGCTGGCCAAGCTGCTGGACCGCAACTGCCTGATGCGCGACGACACCCTCGACGCCGGGCGGCACCTGCTGGTGGCCCCGGACGGCACGATCCGCCCGGTGCACTTCGACGTCGTCGAGACCGACGAGGGCGAGGTGCTCAGCGACCAGCGGCTCTGCACCATGGCCCACCCCGGGTGTCGGGGCTGGTCGCAGTGCCACCGCTCGCAGTGGGGCCCCGACTCGGTCGCCCCGGCCCTCGCCGCCGCCTGACCCGGGCCGGCGCGGCTGCGCCGGCCCCTGGTCGGGCCCGGGCAGTCGGCCGGGTCAGGCCCGGGCGGTCGGCTGCTGGCCCCGGACCACCAACTGGTCGAGCAGGGTCGCGGTGGCCGCCGCCACGCTGTCCACGGCCGCCTCGAACGCGGCGGCGTTGTGCGCGGCGGGGCTACGGAATCCCGAGATCTTCCGGACGTACTGCAGGGCGGCCGCCCGGACGTCCTCCTCGGTGACCACCGGCACGTACGGCTCACGCAGGGTCTTGATGCTCCGGCACATGGCTCCTCCTCGTTCGTTCCGACCAGCTCGGCCCGGATACGCTGTCCGGGTCATGACTACCGCAGCCGCGGGCAGCCCGCGCACCTACCAGGTGCGTACGTACGGCTGCCAGATGAACGTGCACGACTCCGAGCGCATCTCCGGCCTGCTGGAGGCGGCCGGGTACGTGCGCGCCGCCGACGCCGACGAGCATCCGGACGTCGTGGTGTTCAACACCTGCGCCGTGCGCGAGAACGCCGACAACCGGCTCTACGGCAACCTGGGTCATCTGCGCCCCGTGAAGACCAGGCACCCCGGGATGCAGATCGCGGTCGGCGGCTGCCTGGCCCAGAAGGACCGCGGCGAGATCGTCCGTAAGGCCCCCTGGGTGGACGTGGTCTTCGGCACGCACAACATCGGCTCGCTGCCGGTGCTGCTGGAGCGGGCCCGGCACAACGCCGCCGCCGAGGTGGAGATCCTCGAGTCGCTCGAGGTCTTCCCCTCCACGCTGCCGACCCGCCGCGAGTCGACGTACGCCGGCTGGGTGTCGATCTCCGTGGGCTGCAACAACACCTGCACGTTCTGCATCGTGCCCTCCCTGCGCGGCAAGGAGAAGGACCGCCGCCCCGGCGACATCCTCTCCGAGGTGCGCGCCCTGGTCGACGAGGGCGTGCTGGAGGTGACCCTGCTCGGGCAGAACGTCAACTCCTACGGCGTCGAGTTCGGCGACCGGTACGCGTTCGGCAAGCTGTTGCGTGCCTGCGGCGACATCGAGGGACTGGAGCGGGTCCGGTTCACCAGCCCGCACCCGAAGGACTTCACCGACGACGTGATCGCCGCGATGGCCGAGACGCCCAACGTGTGCCACTCGCTGCACATGCCGCTGCAGTCCGGCTCCGACGACGTGCTGCGGGCCATGCGCCGCTCGTACCGGTCGGAGAAGTACCTGGGCATCATCGAGAAGGTCCGGGCGGCGATGCCGGACGCGGCGATCACCACCGACATCATCGTCGGTTTCCCCGGCGAGACCGAGGCCGACTTCGAGCGGACCCTCGACGTGGTCCGCGAGGCGCGGTTCGCCTCCGCGTTCACCTTCCAGTACTCCAAGCGCCCCGGCACCCCGGCCGCGACCATGGACGGCCAGCTCCCCAAGCAGGTCGTGCAGGAGCGGTACGAGCGGCTGATCGCCACGGTGGAGGAGATCACCTGGGCGGAGAACAGGAAGCTCGTGGGGGAGACGGTCGAGGTGCTCGTCGCCGTCGGCGAGGGACGCAAGGACGAGCGCACGGGCCGGATGTCCGGCCGCGCCCGGGACGGCCGCCTCGTGCACTTCGATGCCGGCAGCCTGGCCGGGCAGGTCCGCCCGGGCGACATCGTGCACACCACGATCACCTACGCCGCCCCGCACCACCTCAACGCCGACGGGGAGCCGCTGTCGCACCGGCGTACCCGGGCCGGCGACGCCGCCGAGGCGGGCCGCGCCCCGCGTACCCCGGGGGTGCTGCTGGGGCTACCCACCATCGGCGCGCCGGCCGCGGCGCCCGCGCCGACCACCGGCTGCGCCGCGCACTGAGGTAGGCAGGGGCCCCAGCGGGAAGGATCGCGGCGAGGTGGCCCCCGCCGTCGTACTCCTCGTCG